>JAKACM010000194.1 GCA_021821465.1 Bacillota bacterium | reverse complement strand
AGCGAAAAGGATGCAACAGTCGATAATGTCTTCATGCCGCCATGATATCCCATCGGGGAGAATTTGTCCACCCCCTATGCAATGCGCTCACCGTGCGGCTTAGCGGAACTATGCCGAAACCCTGATACAACTGGTGAGGGCTCTTCATCGATACCCCTTCTTTCTCTCCAGGCATCCTTAATGCATTATGATATGCGACAATGGTGCGATTTGACATGTGACGAATCATCTCAAGCCAGTAAGCCACTGGATCATTCGCCAGCTTCTCGGAATTGGGTGATCGTGGGCTTAGTATGGCTCCAGACTCCGGAAACGATACCGTTTCGGTCGTTTGTGTCATCCACACCACCGCGGTGTTATTCTCAGAATTAAGAGTCTGCTGCGGCATGATTTGAGTCCTCCTGGCGCAAAATACGTACAGGGATCTCTTGAGAAGCAACACGCTCGCCACCAATAGTGACCGTGAGGCGATAGTGAGCTTGAACCGGTAGCCGGACATTTTGAATGTTGGCACCCACAATAGCATTGGCTTCTTCCGGAGGAAGCGGGGGGCTGTTGGGCGGGGGTGAGGTCATCTTCAAGGAGACCGGCGGGGCCCGAAATACCATCTCGCCCTCGGGTGATGTGAGGGTCCACGCTAATGCCGGCGGGGTGTCCCGAAACAAGTCAAGTCCCCGAATACCGGTGACCACAGAGAAACTAAATTCCGTAGGAACCTGACGAGGGCGCAACAAGCATCGGGCCCAGAATAGCCATGGGATTAGGGCTACTCAAAATAGCCGAATTATTATTAGAGGGCAAAGAAATGGCTTGCATGCAAGGAACAATAAAGGCCACCTCGAACATAATAATCTCTCATTTCGATGTATCATCCAGGACGACCAACAACGGTCAATTGTATAAATAGTATAACTGAAGGCAAAAGCCTGCGGTAACCTTTTTGTTGGGTTTTCCCTCAAATTTTATGGTAAGAACATTAGTAACGACTATGATGAAACAAATCCTCATCACGAAATCCCTCGCCTGCCGGATCTCGAAATGTCCAAGATTTTTCCAACTCTTGGGTTAAGCTTGACCACTGTGACTTAGCGGATCATCGCATGGTTTTATCAGCACCTAAACCCGCAAAAATCGTAGATGTCTGTTCTGTAGTAGCCATATGTTTGATAAAAAATACTTCCCTTAAGAGGATGAAGATGTCCGAGAGATCCGGGCACTGACGATGATGCGCAAGAAAACAGAAAATTCAATACGAACATACTCGTACGCCCACCAATGGCCAACATCAGAAAAATAGACCGATGCGTGAAATCGGATTAGCCTAAACCCCGATTGAAACTTACAAAGAGGCTTTGACACCGTCTTTATGGCAAACTTGGGATATCATGAATTAACAGAGGTGTCTCAAAAATGGGTGAGCATAACATGGCATTCGAACTGCGTACACTGGGAAAAACTTCGATTAAGCTCACAGCACTCGGTCTGGGGGCTTGGCAGTTTAGTCAAGGTCAAGGATTGGTAGGCGGTTTTTGGCCCACATTAGACGATGAACTTATTGCCCACATCGTCCAAGAAGCCTGGATGGGTGGGATTCGCTGGTTTGACACGGCAGAAATTTATGGCCATGGCGCTTCTGAAAGGGCTTTGAGTAAAGCCCTTAAGACACTTCAGATTTCTTCTGATGAGGTGATGATTGCGACAAAATGGTGGCCTGTCGGCAGGACTTATCGATCTCTGGGTGCCAGTGTGCCGAGACGCCTGCAATCGCTTCAGGGTTATCCCATCACCCTCTATCAGATTCACCAGCCTTGGGCATTGAGTTCATTAAAAGCTCAGGCAGAAGCGTTAATTCATTTGCTCCGGGAGAAACTCGTATATGCCGCAGGTGTGAGTAATTTTTCTGCACCCGCTATGCGGGAGATGGCTCACCGCTTAAACGACGCAGGTTTTCCCTTGGCCTCAAACCAAATGCGCTTTAACCTTCTTGACCGTTCCATCGAAAAAAATGGTGTCCTCAACGAAGCCGAGAATCTGGGCGTGGCAATCATTGCCTATTCTCCGTTGCAACAGGGCTTGTTATCCGGGAAGTTTCATCAAGCCGGCACGCATCCCACCGGGTTTCGGCGGTGGAGCCCGTATATGAGCAAAAAGTATTTGGCCCGGACCCGACCTTTAATTGATCTGTTGGGGGAAATGGGCCAGCGATATCATAAAACAGCGGCTCAGGTATCCTTGAACTGGATTCTCAGTGCTCATCCCCAAATGTTGGCCATTCCCGGAGCCACTAAACCCGAACAAGCGCGCCAACTGGCCGATACCTTATCCTTTCGCTTATCAGAAGACGAGTATCAAACGCTGACCAATCTCAGCGATAAGATCATATCGAAATCTCGGAAATGATTACGTATAAGGGAGTGACCTGGAGTGGGGAAGTTTACGGCGCAGCACCATAACTGATTGAAGTCACGGAAAAGATTGAGTAATTCCAAACCGTATCTTTATAGAGCATGGGTATTCACTGCGCTCTGGCGGGCGCTTGGTGGGTTCACTCAATTCACCCTGTAAAGCTTCTTACCCAGGAGGTTCTTCTGTTGTTGCGAGTGATAGGCGCTAATCAACCGGCATCGGATTCTTCCTCATGGTCAACCATAATGAGAAAGTGTTGAAATAACAAACTCCCTTTTTTGTCATGCAACAACTCTCGTTCTAGTTCGTCAATACGCTCGTAGACATTCGGAACGGCACCGGGAATCTCCAAAACGAGATCGGTGTGGTCTTCCCAATCCGATTCACAGTGAATACGCAGTTTTTCGACTCGTTCCGGCCAGTCAGCAATCAATTTTTGGATACGATTTAAACCAAAATAAACGTCTTGATGATGGCCTCTGCGCCACTCACCCAATCCGTGGTGGTCGCCCATGGTCTTGGTAATTCTATTGCCTCGGCCACGGGCGTCATCGGAGGCAGTGTGGTCTTTGCTGTGCTCTGTCTGGTCGCGGCAGTGGTGGGCGGACTCGTCGTTATCATGTTCCAAATGGGCTACCGCGCCGCTGAATTAGTGTTTTACATTGTCAGTGCCCCGATTGTCGCTGTTGGTCAAGTATCAGCAGATGGCGGGGTCTGGAGTAATTGGTGGAAGGGTCTTCTTGTGCTATCTTTATCCCAAGCATGGCAGGATTTAGCACTCAAAGGGCTTATAGCCGTCTCGACCTATCCCATGATCGGCAACACCAGTAATGGGATTACCGGTCTCAGTATTGCAGACACCACCGTGGTCCATTCGCTTCTCGCCATGGTTTTCGGGTTCGGCCTTGTTATCGTGGCTATTCGGGGGTAACTACATCAGTTCCAAATTTTTCACTAAGACGTAAAGGGGGAAGCGTTGGATGGGTACTCCAGTATACGTCGATGACAGCTATGTGCATGTGCGCCGCTTTTGCATGTGCCCACAATGCGGGAACATCTGGACGCATCGGGAGAATCGGGCCGGGGGGGTAAAGGCCCATACGCGCTAACTTAGCTGACCCTATAAAATAAATTTAAAAAAATTTTTCGAAACGTAAAGGACTTTTCCCAGATATCCCGCAGTGATCTAAAGAGGAACAGTTTAGGCACGAGGAGGATATGGTGGTGAAGTCTTCAAAGACCGTGTGGGAGGAAAGCTGG
>JAKACM010000013.1:48767-68977 GCA_021821465.1 Bacillota bacterium | reverse complement strand
CCGTCAAAGTCAAGAGATATGAGATCAACACCCAACTGACCACCGATGCGCTGGTACTAAAATAGGTGCTCATATCCGGCAGGGCCACATTGACAATGCTGGCATCCAACGCCGCCATAAAAGCCCCAATACAAACGGTGGCCACCACCAGCCAAATATAGTTCTCGCGTGTGGTAAATCGTGTCAGAGGCAAGGACTGCCACATACTTCGAAGACCGGTTGCCTTAGCCACGGCTTGCACCTCCAAGAATCATCTTTATCGTAGCCATTAATACACAACTTGGGAAGCCCTTTTTGGCTCATCCGCAAACCAAACCCGGGAACTATGGGTCGCGTCTCCAAAAAACATCCAGCGTTCGAAAATGAGACCCAGGCCTACCCCTGCCGCCGCAATAATATGAAAAACGGAGTCAGTCCGAAGAATCAACGCGATCACCGGAATACCCCACATTAGCACCGTCATAGTACCGTATCCCCAAATCCTCTGCGCTAGGGTTAGCGTTGGCCAAATTTGCGTCTGATGCCGGTAAGGAGGTCTTGTTGTTCCGGTATCTAACACTCGGTATGGCTTTTGTGAAAGCCCTGTTCCTGTGCTAGACATCACCAAGTGCTCGGTTTCGCGGAAATGTCGGATCTGGAGAATCTTCAGCACGGCAGTGATGGCCAAAGCGATTCCCAATGTTGTATCCAACCCCAGTACGACTTTATGCATAATCCCCGCAATTCCCCATGCCCATGAAGTTCCGCTGACTGCCGCGGCCCCAAAAAACATCAGGACCGTAAGCGGTGAATGCCAACTGCGCATAGCCCGAATCGTCGCATAAAGCATAGCCGTAATGTACACTGCCGCGATGCCCAAAACGGCGGCTGCCAAACTGAAGGCGGCCCAAACCGCTTCCGGCATCCTAATCAGATAGGAAAGAACGCTCAACCCTACCACCACCGTATATACACCCGTACTTAAGGCTTCGCGGCTTAGCCAAGAAGTTTTAAGACGCCTCATGACATATTTTCCCGCAGCGAGCCGGTGCATGTGAAAAAAGGACGAAATGCCGCCGAGTCCGCCCGTAATCAAAGCGGCGGACTGGGAGACAAAAACCAATCGGAAGTCAACAGGATGGGCCAAAAGCAACACCGCCGCCACGCTCGCAAGTCCTACGGACAATCCCTGCAATAACGTGAGTGCCAAAAGAGGCCATGTGGGTTTCATGACTGGTTTGCCTCCAGAACCTCGTCAATTTCTTCGTCTTCGACACCATGGGGAATAGGTCGCCTGGGCAGGTAATGAACGGCGGGTCTGGCACCCAATTCGGGCAGTAAGGCAAACCCTTGCCTTTGCGATACCAACTGTGATACGGCAGATTCGGGATCATCCAAATCCCCAAAAGTTCTGGCATGCGTCGGACAACTCTGCACACAAGCCGGTTGTCGATCGTTTTCAGGAAGTGTTTCGTCCTCAATCCGGTCGATACACATTGTGCACTTCTTGACGACCCCTTCGTGTTCGTCAAATTCACGCACTCCGTAAGGGCAGGCCCACATGCACAATTGACACCCAATGCAAGAGTCATAGTCAACGAGCACCACCCCATTGTCTTCACGTTTATATGACGCACCGGTCGGGCACACCGGCACACAAGGCGCATCGTAACAATGCATGCACGCTTTAGGAAGATACATCACAGATGCCTGGGGATATTCGCCGGCTTCCACAGAGAGGACCCGGTTCCACCACATCCCATCGACTTCCCGATACGGTTCATGATCCGGAACCGGGCCAAAATCGCCGGAGGTATTGTGCTCCTTGCAGGACACCTGGCAGCTTTTGCAACCGACACACTTGTTCAGATCCGTAATAATCGTTAATTGCATTGATTATTAGCCTCCTTTCCGTGTTGAATAGTGAAAGTGCGAGAGTTGCGTCATTTCTACTTGCTTCGGTTTCCTCGCCGCAACCTTTGGCCAAACCTCATGGAGTTCGGAAGGATAAATGCGCACCCGTGTGTCATACCACCCCGCTTGCCCGGTGATGGGGTCATTATTGAACACTATTCCTGGAGTTCCCTCGCTCGGCAACGTATCGGGAACAATGTGGTTAACCAAAATGGCCCTTTGACTTTCCGGTGCACTCGGATCCAAGCCCCAGGCTCCCGGTGCCTTTGCCACGGCGTTCCACGTCCAGACGGTTCCCGGCTCTACCGCATCCGAGTATCTTAATACCGCGGTCATTCTCCCTTGCCTTGATTCCATCCAGACCCATTGCCCTTCTTTCAAATTCAGCTTCTGCGCCGTAGAAGGATTAACGAACAAGGGACTTTCGTTTAATAACTGGCGCAGCCACGCATTTTGCGAACCCCACGAATGATAATGGGTCATGGGCCTTTGGGTAATCAACACCAAGGGATATTCTCGCGAGTTGCCGATATCCAGTTCCAAAGGTTGATGCCAAAAAGGCAACGGATCAAAATACTTGCTCAAACGCTCTCTCAAGGCGGGATCCGTGGGCTTTTTTCCCGGCCACAGTCCTTGGCCTGCAAGGCGAAAAGTTTGCAATGGCTCAGAATAGAAATTCAACAGGATCGGATCACTTGTGGGATTGAATTTCACATCCCGTGCCCAGTCAAGATATTCTTGATTGGCCATGCGGTAATAACGTTGCCCCTTGGGCAAGGATTGAAACCAGAACGCTTTATTTCGGGCATACTCCTCCAACTGCCGGGGATTGGGATCCCCAACAAAAGAC
Source organism: Bacillota bacterium (assembly GCA_021821465.1). Taxonomy (GTDB): domain Bacteria; phylum Bacillota; class Sulfobacillia; order Sulfobacillales; family Sulfobacillaceae; genus Sulfobacillus. The sequence continues at coordinate 66,234 of JAKACM010000013.1, read as the reverse complement.
GAACGCCCATCACGGCCCCGAAATCCGGCCAAAATCCCGACCTTGGAACCCGGCGACGTTTCCCACAACTGAATAAAGTCTTTATAGGAGTGATAACGCACCCTGCCCTGCTCCACAAAACCCGGCAACTTGAGCCGGTTTGCCAGTTCAATGAGAGTGTCCGCTGCCGGATGCACACTTTTAGGTGCGGTGACGGCCGGCTGTCTAATGGAATCCGCGGGCCCATCGGGCTCCGAAATGGGACGATCTTGCAAAGATGAGGCGTCCCACCGTTCCAAGTAGGTTGTGTCGGGAAATACGATATCGGCAAAGGCCACCGTTTCGGAATCATAGGCATCCAAAAGTACCACGTGGGGAATCTTATAATTGCCTTCTTCATCCTTGGCAGTAAGCATCTTGCGGGTTTCCAGCGTGTTCCAACTCGAATTCCAGGCAACATTCGCCATGTAGATCATCAAGGTGTCAATGCCGTAGGGCTCTTGATCATGAGCGTTGCGAATGACATTTTGAATCACGCCATGCGCCGCCAAGGGATATTTCCAAGAATACGCTTCGTCTATACGAATGGGTTCGTCACCCTCTACCAAAAGATCATCAGGGGACATAGGATATCCCAGTAAAGGCTTGGGAGCGCCTTGATTTGGCTGGTAGTCGGATCGATTGGGAGCGGGCGACACACCCGGCGGAGCTGACTTGGGGTAAGGACTCTTATACCGAAATCCTCCCGGGGTATCGATTGTGCCCAGCATCATCATTAAGTCGAAAAGACCACGGATTGTCTGAAATCCGTTGGTGTGAGCCGCCAAACCGCGCATCGCATGAAATGCTACCGGCCGCCCCACGGTTTGTTGATGATGCGTTCCGTAAGAGTCTGTCCAAGGCTCAGCCAAGGTCACCGGATGATTCATAGCCAATTTGCCCATCTCCAGCGCCAGACGTACAATCGTTTTGCGCGGTATATGGGTAATTTCTTCAGCCCATGCCGGTGTGCAGCTCTCTAATCGATCCTTCAAAATTTGAAACGCCGGTTTGAAAGTTCGACCTTCGAAATGGTAAACTCCCTCCAGTTGTCCCTGCCCTGACGCCTGCTTATAAGAAACAAATTCTCCCTGAGGCAAGACCGTCATCATATCCCCGTCATTGCTCTTCCATATCCGCCCATCGCGATCAGTGCCGGGAGCCTCTTCAACCAACGCCGCAGCGTTAGTATAGCGCCGCAAAAAGTCGGCGTCGTATAACCCGCGTTGTACCAATACTTGCATAATGGCCATAAATAGGGCGCCGTCCGTTCCGGGATGAATGGGCACCCATTCGTCAGCCAAAGCACCATACCCGCTTCGCACCGGATTAATAACAATGAACCTTCCGCCCCGATCCTTTAGTTTCGCAATCGCAAGTTTTAAGGGATTGGACGGATGATCTTCCGCCACTCCGATAAGAATAAACAAACGCGCATGCTCCACATCAGGCCATCCAAATTCCCAAAAGCTGCCGCCGATGGAATACATGCCGCCGGCAGCCATGTTCACGGAACAAAAACCTCCATGAGCGGCCCAGTTGGGAGTGCCGAACTGCTTTGCCCAAAACCCGTTGAAGGCTTGCATCTGGTCGCGTCCGGTAAAGTAGGCAAGGCGTGACGGATCGGTCTGACGAATGTCCGTTAGCCATCCTTGCACCGTCGACAGAGCCGTTTCCCAATCTATGGGCACCAATTCCCCCTGCCCTCGTTCGGATCCCGGTGCGCGCATCATAGGACTAGTCAAACGTGCCGGCGAATATTGAGTCATAATACCGGCTCCACCCTTGGCGCACCAAACTCCGCGATTGACCGGAGACTCCGAGATCCCGGAAATAAACCGAATGCGTTCGTTTTCGACCGTAACCTCAATGCCGCATCGGCACGCGCACATATAGCAGGTGGTGTGAACCTTGCGAGTGGATGCCGGTTCCGTCTCAGGCTCTTGAACGGTATCCTGCATCTTCACATTTTTTGCATCTACGGCCATAACAATTACCTCCAATCGAAACCGGAATGATCATAATCTTTTTCTAAGGTTCATTGTAACTAGTGCAAATGGTAGTGGCTTACAGAATACTTGATGGCGATACTCATCATTTCTTATGACACTTTTGATTACCTCAAAATGTTTCGTGGTTGTCTCTTTAGTAAACTAACCTTCAATCTAGTATTAGCTCCTGTTTATCGTGGAAAAGTGACCGAGATTCGGGGTGCTACGGGGCAACTCCGCCAGCAAGACCCCATTATCCATTCGAGTCGTGGGTTTTTGTCCATTGCAACAAATTCTTGAATATAAAACGTCCCGCAGCCAGTGCATGATAGTCGTCAATCCCCGCCCCATTTCCTAAGCCCATCCCGCAAGACCGGCACTCGCTAACCATAACCCCAGAAGCCTGCTGTTGTTTTGCGCGTATATAACGCAAACGGTTATCGAATTGATGCCATGAATCAGCACAATTATCCAGTCGCGTAGGGGGCTACGAGCAATCGCCGAAAGACTCTCTTGGTGTTTTGGGTGGATGTCCTCAACCGCATCAGATGGCACCCCCATTCAAGAAAGAAGAAGGCTACTACCACACACTGTCGGGGAGTCGCAACTTCAGAATTTCAGCTCAGGGCCGCTGAGGAAAGAGGATCGGATTTCGCAGTAATACCAAGACCCTTGCCAATTTATTGGAAATCATGATTACCCAAGGAAAGGTGCTGAAAAATCGGTTGGCAATAGGTCGTTATTGACTGTTCTTTTGGTTAAACTGCGATTATACTAAGTGGTAAGTCGTTAATGAGTGCGTACAATTTTGGCCAGGAGCTTTTGGAGCTTTTCACAAGCGTTGGCACAGACGCATTTTGGCTGGATGCTGAGCAGGTTGTAAATGCAAGGAGTGACTGCTGTGTTGCAATATTTGGTATTGGCTGCCCTAGTTCTTTGGGTTGTGGTGTTTTTGCTAATATGGCAAAAAAAGAAGCACTTTTCTGGGCTTCACGCAAGTCGCGTGAACCGCGACTCTTCACGTTCTCTTTTAAAGACTGCTTCGCCCAAACCTCAGAGGCAAAGTAAACCGGCTCCCGTCATTGAATTGTTTCCGGCATCCACATCTCCGAAAAAAGCGCACCCCAAAGAAGACCATTCTGAATGAAAAAATGCTCTCTTGTGCGCACGGTACCGAAGTCCTCGAATATTGGGCTTCTTAATCAACAGACTTCTGTAACTTTGACTTCAAAGTGATAGCCGAAACCCTCGGTGGACATCACCTGGATATTCTCTTCCCATGAATGGGGAGATATATCACGAGACTATACACCGAGATCCATTAATTCCCTTTCGTATTGATTGGGTAAAAAGGCGTATGCAAGAAGTGCTCAACTTCTCTGGTATGTTCAGCCACACTCTGAAGATTGAGGCGAACAGTCCGGATCCGCCCCGAGGGTGAAAATCCGATTTTGAGCTATTGATCCTCCGAGAGGGCGAACCAACGGAAGAATCTCGGCGCCTTTGGCAAGAGCTCATCCCCTGCAAGGGACTGCGAGTCAATGGGGGGCGGTGAGAAAGTTCGACAGACCCAAGAACTTCGAAAGCGTAAAGATCGACGCGGTTTGGTCTCACAATCGCCATCTGTCGGCCATGGACTATTCTTATGTCAGGAGCTTGCCTTGAGGGGAACAAGGCAAGCTCTGGAACTGCTAATAGCCTCGGAAACGATTAACAAGACCGAGAAGAGGCTCGTGCCGAAGGTATTTGTGAACATTGGTTACAAAGAATTGCGCAGCTCTTTCGTCTAAGCTTGGCCCGGCAATATGGGGAGAAATTCTCACGTTGGGCAATCTCCACAATATATCGTCGTGGGGCAAAGGTTCGGTTTCGAATACATCCAAAATCGCCCCGGAGATTTGATGACTAAGTAAAGCTCCCTTCAAATCGTCCTGATTAATAATCTCTCCCCGTCCGATATTCACGAGAGTCAGTCCAGGCCTCATATGGGCGAAGACGTTATTGTCCACTATATGCCTGGTTTTCGGGGTAAGAGGCAAAGCCACAACCAAATAATCCAAGGGCCCGACAAAATCTTTCCATCGCTCAGAGGAAAACCAGTGATCCACCAGGTCATGGTGAGGGGTTTGGCTCAAGCCATACACTGTCATATCAAATGCCTTGGCTTTTCGCACCACCTCATGCCCAATGGATCCGAGGCCGGCAATGCCAATATTCTGCCCTGCCAATGACTGAACTCCAAAAGGCTTCCAACTCCCCTCATTTTGTTGACGCCTGAGACGGTCAACATGGCGAACATTCGCCAGCAATTCAGAAAAGACGTATTCTGCAACGGCTGGCCCAAATTGGTCGGTTACCCGCGTAATAATCACGGAAGGTGAGAGATGAGGATTCGATACCAAATCGTCGATTCCGGCCCCCATCGACTGCACCCATTTCAAGTGTGAGGCCCTGGCGTAAATATGAGGAGGAATTTTCCAACCGAAAATGACCTCCGCCGATACCATGGCTTCCTCAAGATCTTCCCTGGTCGTGGGAGCCATAATTTCTATCGGACACTCGGCATTGCGGACACTCTCAGCCATTTTCTCATGGCCGTCACAATAGACTACTATTTTAGGTTCTGACAATGGCCACCTCCAAAACTCCATTTCATGGAGAAACTAAAATATCATACATTACGATAAGGCGCTTGCCCTCGACATGTTTGCCGGAGTATACTCCAGTGTTTTCGTCTTGTGTGCCAGAAAATATGGAGGACCCTAGAGACGTGATCCAAAGCCAACCGTCTCGCCCACTCCCCAGTCTTTAATCTCGTCTCATCGGCCTGGCAGGTTAATTTCATTACTTAAGTGGTCGTGGGGCATGCCTCATTTGGGGGCACGTTTCACGAGGAACATGTTTAGTTCAGGAGAGCATAGACAACCGAAGTAAAAATGATAAGTCCGGTACAAATTTCAGTGATCGCACCGATGACGAATTCCTCCCTTAACGATTTCTTAAATAATTATCAATTTATCATAGCATTCATAACCGATTCCTACCGCCACGTTAAGGCATCAATTTTTGCGCCTTTCATCATTATGAATGATGCAAGATTTCCGGAAAAGACTCAACCGCCGGGCACAAGAAGCAAAGCGAGACCGCCACTTTGTGATAACATAAATATAACCTGTTCTGTTAGGCAAAGGCATCATCATGATGCCTTTGCCTAACAGAAGAGGACTTTTATTGGGTGACAGCAACCCAGGCAGCCCGGTGAAATGCCTCTGTCTTTAACGATAATTATGGTCAAACCATATCAAGGCAATAAACCCGGACACTCGCCGGAAATTAGGATAGAGGTGCCATCGTCCCATGGGTCATCGACTGGTTCGCAAATTTTTCCGTGAGCATATTGCTCAGTATCTGTTGGCCATTGGCACAATTGGTGCGGCAAAAATGATTCAGGTTCAGATCCCTCATATTATTGGGGATTTTATCAACCATTTTCACGGTTATATCAATCCGAGCGTCATAGAAGGATACGCCCTAAAAATCGCAGGAATTGCTATTTTCTATGTCATACTTTTTGGCATCGGCCAGTTTACAGTGGGAAAACTGGCCAGAATTTTTGAAGCTCAATTGCGTTACCGTCTGTTTGAGCACTGGGAACTTCTTGACACCGAATATTTTAGCGAGCACACTGTGGGTGATTTGCTCTCCCATGTGCTTAATGACGTGCCGGCTATACGCCAAGCATTGGCCGGTGGAATTAATCAGAGCTTACAAGCCATCTTTTTGTTTTCAGCCACACTTTTGATGACGATTACGGACATCAATTGGAAACTCACGATTATTAGTCTCATTCCTCTCCTTTTGATTCCCGTAGTGGTAATCAGATTAGGCCCTAAAATCCGGCGCCAATCCCGCCTCGTCCAGGAATCATTGTCCCGAATGTCGGATCTCACCGAAGAAAGCTTACGAAGTATCCGGTTAATCAAATCTACCGGTAACGAACCTGTTGAACGTAGGAGATTCAGCGAAAAAGTCAAGAATGTATATGATAATGCCATGCATTTGGTTCATCTCAATACCACGTTTCAAGCCCTTATTCCCCTTCTGAGTGGCATCAGTTTCGCGCTAACACTGATGTATGGAGGATTTTTGACCATTCACCATGACATTACCTTAGGAGCTTTTGTAGCATTCACAGTGTATCTCAGCATGATGGTTCGTCCCTTAATGCAATTTGGCAATGTAATCAACATTTTTCAGAACTCTTCGGCTTCCCTGCTGCGTATTCAAACCTTACTGGAAGCCGCACCTCAAATTTTGGATCCGGTGGATCCCCAGCCGCTGAAAGACAATCAAGACATCCACATTCATAACCTGTCATTTTCTTATCCCCATTCCGATCATCCGGCTTTGGATCACATCACTCTCACAATACCCCGGGGAGGAGTGCTCGGAATTGTCGGACGAGCCGGTGCAGGGAAAACCACTTTCACCCGCTTGTTGCTTCGTGAAATTGATCCACCCACCGATACCATCGACATCGGTGACATTGACATCCGTCAGGTACCTCGCCGGAGCTTGCGCGATTACATTACATATGTCCCTCAAGACGGATTTCTGTTTTCCACGACCATCGGACAAAATATTTCCTTCTCAGTGAGTCCCGAAGACTCCGAATTCATCCAAGAAGCTGCATCTCAAGCCAATATTCTGTCATCGATTGAGTCGATGCCCTTGGGGTTTTCGACGATCGTGGGAGAACATGGACTGACTTTATCGGGTGGACAGCGGCAGAGAATTGCGATAGCTCGCGCCCTAATGAAAACGCGCGCGCAAATCATCATTCTGGACGACTCTTTAAGCGCCGTGGACAGCGTGACCGAGTCCGTAATTCTCCGCACTCTGGAGAAGCTGCACGAACAAGGACGCACATTGATTATCACTTCTCATCGCCTTTCGGCCTTAAGACTGGCCGATCATGTCATCGTTCTGGATGAAGGCCAAATTCAAGAATCCGGCACCCCGAGAGAGCTTCTGGCACAAGGTGGCTTGTATGCCCGCCTTTATCGAATCCTATCACAAGGAAGTGAATTGCATGCCTAAGACGACAACCCCAACTTCACACCCGTTCAAACAATTGCTGGGTTACGCCAAGCCATTCTCTCGGTTATTTATCGGGGTGATCGTCCTCGTAGTCGTGTACAATCTAACGCAGGTGATTCAACCTTATCTGGTGAAGATAGCCATAGACCGTTACTTACTTAAGAAGAATGCCCTATTGTCTCCTCTCATCCAAATTGGGATGATGTATTTGGGAATTACCTTAGTAGGACTATTTTCCAACTTATACCAAACAAGAGTCATCGCTTCCGCCGGACAGAAAATTGTCCGTCAAATTCGCCTCGACCTGTTTTCTCACATTGAGTCCTTGGCCATGGATTACTTTGAAACACACGACACGGGACGTCTGATTACCAACGTCGCGAGCGACACCACTCGCATCAGTCAGTTTTTTACCCAATTTTTACTGAGTGTTATCCGAGATGGTCTCACCATTATTCTGGTTATGGGGGCAATGCTATTTTTAAACTGGAAGTTAGGTTTACTCAGTGCCCTCGTCATTCCTATAATCATTGCCATTTCCGCCGTGTTTCGCCCTCGATTGCATAAAATTTACGACACCACGCGGTCCAGACAATCGCGATTAATTGGCTTTATCGCCGAAAATTTATCGGGAATGCGCATAACTCAGTTATTTCACCAAGAATCCAAACAACTCGGGGCACTGAACCAACTCAACCTACCCTACCAAGAGGCCAACATTACCGAGTTCCGCTGGGATGTTTTCTTTAACCGCACACTGGATTTACTGGGCAATCTGGCCGTGGCCTTTATGGCCTGGATTGGAGGCATCGCAGTCTTTCACCATTTCATCCAAATCGGCGTGCTTTACGCATTTATCTCCTATATTCAACAATTCTTTGAACCCATTAATTCCTTAACGCAAAACTGGAATACACTTCAGTCCTCCATGATCTCCTTTGAACGCGTCAGTCAAGTTCTGGCCACTTCCAGTACACTACCGGAACCGAAAATTCCCTCTCCGGTGGAACAGCCCCGCGTATTTCGCCGGATTCGAGGGCAAATCGATTTCGATCAGGTCTCTTTTGGTTATAAACCTGACCAACTCATTCTCAAGGGCATCACAATGCACATCGCACCCGGGCAGTTTATTGGCATTGCCGGGGAAAGCGGTGCTGGAAAAAGCACCTTAATCAATTTACTGGCCCGATTTTACGATGCGAATCGCGGATCCATCCGCATTGACGGAATAGACATACGCACTATGCGTCAAGAGGATCTGCACCGTCTGGTAGGTGTGGTGCAACAAGATGTCAGCATCTATTCCGGAACTATTGCCGATAATGTGAGGCTCTTTCGCCCTCAAATTTCGCAACAGCAAATTGTCTCGGCCTGTCAACTCACGGGAGCCGACCGATTTATTCACCGGCTGCGCCATGACTATGATACCTGGCTAACACCCCAAGGCTCCAACTTATCGGCCGGAGAGCGGCAATTACTGGCATTTGCCCGCATCGTCCTTTTGAACCCAAAAGTTTTGGTGTTAGATGAAGCCACGGCCAATTTGGACGCCCTGACCGAAGCCGCGGTGCAACAAGGGTTGATGGAAGTGGCAAAGAATCGCACCACCATCGTTATTGCCCATCGCCTTTCCACTTTGCGACACGCGGCTATGATTTACCTTCTCGACCAAGGCCGCATCGTGGAACAAGGGACACATAAAGAACTCATGGAGCATAAGGGATATTATCATGCCATGATCCAAAACGCAGCCGTAATGCCGGGATCCGAGTCGGCATGGCAGGATACGGGTCTTGAGAGTTCAAAAATGAGCGCAACTTAAGATTACCATTCCAGAAGGTATCCTTGCTCCTTCAACCATTTTTTCGAAGACTCATATTGGGGTATGGTCACGGAAACGGCTTGCCAGAATCCGATTTGATGGTGGGGATAGCTCAAGTGCATCAACTCGTGAACCAGCACGTAATCGACGACACGCTCCGGTGCCTGAATAATACGCCAATTTAGGGCAATTAGCCCGTCTTGGCGGCAATATCCCCAACGTGTTCTGTATTCGTGAACTTTTACGCGAGTCGGATAAAGACCCACACGTTTCGACCAGAAGTCAAGACGGGGTAACAGCTTAGACACAGCCTGCCCACGGTACCATTCAATCAGGCAGGCACGGACAACCTGGGAAGTGAATTCTGCTTGGGCCGAAATCTCCGTGATTAAACTGTCGTTAAAGATGAGCATCCGCACTCTTGATGTCTGACGAATGGTCAGCGTCAAAAATGTCCCTTCAAAAAGAAAGCGGTCACCCGAGAGAAAGGTCTTGGGTTGGCGATCACGGTATTTTTCATGGTAACGCAAAATCCAAGGTGTATTTTCGTCAACAAAGTCGTGAACGTGATCCAAAGAATAGCCCAATGGTACCAAAACCCGTAACTGGCCATCTCCCCCGAATTGAAGGGCAGCTCTTCGACGGCGCGGACGAAAAACAACACGATAGACAATATGGGTCGACCCAACATTCAACTCTTGGAGATTGGAGATTTCCTTCCCCGCAGTGTGCCCCTTCACCCAAAATCCTTCCTTCATGTAGATAATGTGTCCGAACAACCTCTAGTGTGGCCCACAATCGAAACCTGGTTCCACAGAATCATTCAATAGTATAACAAGGTGTCAAGCAATGGTTCATCTCTATGATCAGAACAGTCTATGACACAATTTCAAAGGTGGATTTTTGGATAATCGGTATATTATATTTGATGCTACCCTGTTTCCAATTTTGATGAGATGAAAGGTATTTCTTATTGGCTCTTGTTCCCATCCTTCTTACTTATTTTTATACCAAGTAATGCGACAGAAGACCTGAGCACATGTGAACCGAATTAAAATATGACGGAAAATAGCAAAATTCCCCCTAACGATGACAAATTTCAGGTCAATTGAGCAAGATTCCCACTCGTGACCCAATGAAAGCGGTCAGTGATTCGGGTTCATCAGTGACAGAATTCGGATATCCTATTAAACTAATCTTTGCCTGAAAATGACATGACCTCAAGACCTATTCCCATCCGGTTCCATCACGATAACACTATGGAGGGTGCTTATGAACACAACTTCATCTCCACCACCTGCAAACCCGAACCGCCTTACCAGTGTTCGGGACACTTTGATGGTGGCGATTCTCGCTGGAATAATTTTGTTCGCCGCGGAAAGGATATTGAGCCGATTACATGAAGTGGTTCTGGTTTTGTTGCTTTCCTTAACACTGGTCACTGTCCTAAATCCCTTGGTAAAGCTCTTAACCCGCTGGATTTCCCGAAACTGGGCTGTTCTGATCGTGATATTGAGCGCCTTATTGATCTTCTTTGGGGGTGTCGGCGGATTGTTTTCGGTCATCGTTCATCAGTTGCAAGTGTTGGCCCAGCAACTTCCCAGTGACATAGAACGTCTGACTCCTTTGGTCTTCACATTCCTCAAAAACGCCGGGATTCCATTAAACATGGCCCAAATCAAACACTCAGCCTTGCAACATGCCTCCACGGTATCAACCCAAGCCATTCACGACACACTGCGTGTGCTGACCAGTATTGTCACGGGTTTGGTCGATACCGTTCTCATTATTATCCTTACGATATACATGTTGCTGGATGCCCCACGGATTGCATCGACCCTCGAACATCTCATTCCCTCTCAACGCCTGCCGGCAGTATTGACGGTTGAGCGAACTGTCGCTCATGTTGTGGGAAGCTATGTTCGAGGACAACTCCTATTATCTCTCATTATCGGTGTGGCGTTTTCCTTATGCACTGCTCTTATTGGACTGCCGGATGCAGTCACTATTGGAGTCATTGCCGCCGTGGGCGAATTGATTCCTTTATTGGGTCCCGTTATCGGCAGTCTGTTGCCCTTGATTTTTGCCCTATTAGATCGTCCGGCGGTCCATGTTCCGGAAGTATTGATCATGCTTTTGGGCATTCATCTCTTGGAGTCGGATGTCGTGGGTCCGCGCATCATGCGTGATCAGTTGGGGCTTCACCCTATCATCTCCATTGTGGCTTTGTTAATTGGCGCAACATGGCTGGGAATTTGGGGAGCGTTATTTGCGGTTCCGGCGGCAGGAATTGCTGTGGCGGGAATTCGCGCCGGGTCCAAAACTTGGCGCAGTTATTCCCGTACCGCCTCCGAGACTCCGAAATCCCCGTGACACCAATCCGATGTTCGTCCCAGAGTGTCGGCTCAACCTATAGAGATGACACCGAGTCATTGTGACCTCAGATCTGCCTAGCCCGCTGGAAACCGATTGTCTGGGACCGAAACCGCACCTATCATAAAGATTTATGGGGTTAGGCAAAAAGTTCATGGGTGAGAAGTCCTGGTCAATAAAATCAGCCATGACCGAGACTCTTTTGGTCAATTCACAGTAGGACTTTGGTCGTATCTCAAACTTCGTCTATCATCGGCAGAGGTATAATTAACAGGGTCAAAAGATTGGAGGCGAAAATAACGGTGAGATCCCTACCCCCTAGCCGAGAGCGTTTACGATTACTCAAAACCATTGCCGAAACGCTCAATGAGGCATCCGACATAAACCGAGCAATCCATACGGTATTGAGTCACATTGTTCATTCATTGGGCCTCCAAACTTCCTGGATTTTCCGTTATGATCCCAACCGCCTCTTTTTCGTGGAAATGGGAGCCATTGGACTGCCTCCGGCTCTGGCATGTCATGACGCTCAACCGCTAAAATCCGGTTGGTGTGAATGCCAGGATCGGTTCATCCGTGGGCGGCTACACACGGCTGTCAATATCGTTCGCTGCAGCCGTCTGCGGGACGCCGTCGGCGACACCGAAGGTCTGGTATTTCACGCCAGTGTTCCCTTGCGTTCCGAAACCAAAGCCTTAGGGATCCTCAACGTAGCCTCTGGGGGGAAAAAACCATTTTCTGAAGAAACTCTGAGTCTATTAAGGACCATCGGATATCAAGCTGCCGTGGCATTGGACCGATCTACACTGTTGTTGGAGCACTCGCGATATGCTCAACGTTTACGGGCCTTGGCCGTTCTCGCCAATCAATTAATCGCATTATTGGACACGGACGAAATATTTTCGGCAGCCTGTCAGCAACTTGTGGAAATATTGGGATATGATGCCATAGGAATTTTCCATCGGCAATCTCCCACGAAGCCGTTCGTCGCCAAAATGGTCCAAGAGACACCTCAAGAACAAGGTTACTCCTATGATCAAGTCCTGACTGTCCCACAAAAACCAGAATCCGAACGAATGCTGCTTGCCAACTCAGTGTCGGGATTTTGGCAGGATATTCCTCAAACTCCATACCGAATTCGGGTCGAAAGCCGGCAAAACCGTGCCACCCATCCTTTAGATCAGGATTTACTCGTCACCGCCGCCTGGCATATCGCCGCCGCTTTGGAAAACGTTCGAGCTTACCGCAAGTCCAGAGAAAATGCCCAGCAGCAGATTAAACAACTCGTGGCATCGGCTCTGCATGATTCGGTCAACCAACGTCTGTTTTCTGCGCAACTCCTGACTCGCAGTGCGGCCGTGACGTGGCAAACCGAACACAATAATCCACAAATCGATGAGTTCTTACAGAGGATCAGAACACAGTTGGCACAAAGTCAAGCGGAGATGCGACGGCTCATCGGCACATTAAGGCCACCTGCCGCAAAAGAATGGATTGCCCAACTTAAAGAGGACCTCTCCCATTGGGAATTATCCACCGGCATCTATTTTCAACTGAATTTACCGGAAGAACTACCGAATCACTGGGATCAAGACGCTTTGTATATTTTGAAAGGGATTATTGACGAAAGTGTGCACAATGCTCTTAAGCACGGGGACGCGCACATAATTTCTTTGACGCTGTCCTATGATGCCGATTCTCTCACTCTTATCGTGCAAGATGACGGAAAAGGCTTTGACCCGGAACACACAAAAGCCGGATACGGCTCTCAGACGACATGGGAACGTACTGCATTTCTGGGAGGCGAAATCTCCCTGGAAACCCGCATGGGCCGGGGCACTCGTGTACGTGTCGTCGTGCCCTTAAGGACCTTTGCCAGGAACACAAACATCGATCAAATGAGGCTACAATGAAAAATGTTTCTCACCTAAACATTCTGGTCGTGGATGATCATCCTATCGTCAGGGAAGGCTTGCGAACCTTTCTTGGACTACTGCCGGAAGTGCTTAACGTGTGGGAAGCGCAAAATGGGGAGGAAGCTATTTGTATCGTATCACATCACAATGATATCGACGTCATTTTAATGGATCTGGTTCTTCAGGGAGATCTCAGCGGCATTAATATTATCTCTCGTCTCAAAGAGACTCATCCGAACATCCCCGTGATCGTTCTGACTTCATATCAAAATTCAGAACGCGTTGGGGCCGCCATGAAGGCTGGAGCCAAGGCCTATCTTGATAAAAGTATCGATCCCAGCCGTCTTGTGGATACCATTCAAGCCGTTTTACGAGGAGAGGCAGAAAAGGATGCCTCCGCGCGATTGGATACCAACCCCTTGACATCTGCCAATTCTTTTCCCCCTACCGTCACGCCCAGGGAGTATGAGGTTTTACAAGCCTTGAGCCATGGAATGTCAAACAAAGAGATTGCCGCCCACCTCGGAATTGCCGAAAAAACCGTGAAAGTGCACTTGTCCCATATCTTTGCCAAGTTGAATGTCTACGACCGCACCCAAGCGCTCCTGGTCGCCATTCGTTCGGGACTGCTCAATCCCTCCTAGCTTTCCGGCCTCTGTCTCTAACCTACTACATGAAGCAGCGAACTGAGCCCTGCAAAAATGAGGCCCAATACTGACCATCCTCCCGCTAACGCCAGGCCGATCAGTACAACGATAATCAGCTTATCAATCAATGTGTGAGGCTTAGAGTCCCTCAAGGTTCCCTGTGGCATGTTGTTGGCCATATTCCTTCCCCCTTTGGTATACTTCAGTTCAAGTTAATTGTATCACAAGTTATGATAATTCGTTTTGATGTGTGATCAAAAGCTCCCCAATCATATTCTGTCGAATTTGGTGATATAATGCCCGCATATCCGAACCGAATCCTTAATGCCCGTCACCTTATAGGACTCGACTTCCGAGAAAGAAAAGGGAGCATTGTCCCACGACACTTAACCGTCAGACGATAGATTTCACAATCCCTTCCCATGTCTCGGGAGGAATTGTGCAAGGATTGGATAGGGGCATATTCCACAAATTGCGGTAGGATCGAACAAAGGAGGAAGAGGATAACATCCCTATCCAAAAGACCGGGGGTCCCGCACAACAAGATGAATGACATTGGCTCACATATTTTTTGGACCTTTGATAAAAAGTCTGCATCTTTACTCATCGCGCAGGGCGATCGGGTGTTGATGCATTGCGATCTTTCACAATGGGCCACAATATCTCCCGGACATCTGTCCGTAAAGCGTGTTATAGCCTGGGATTTTGTCAAAACACTCCGGGACCGAATCCATCTGATGACACAATGGAAGGACATCCAGGAAGCAAACAAGGAAATTATACACCTCGGTGATGACCACGACACTTTTCACATCACACTGACTCTCACTCAAGTTGCTCCATGGCATATTACCGTAAAAATTGCCGCGTCTTGTCCGAATAATTTTATCCGAATCGTCTGGAAGACGGCGAAAGATGAATCCTGGCACGGATTCGGAGAGCATACCCACACTATCCGCCCTCCCGCTCAATTTGACAGTTGGGTGGAAGAAGGTCCAATAGGCTTAGGTTGGCTTTCCCGATTGTTCAAACATACGCCCTGGTTCCCCTTTCCCAAAGGTCCTTATGCATCCTATGCGTCCTTACCCCTCTGGCTCAGCTCCGCCGGATACAGCGCCTGGTTCACTTCGTTCCAGCGAATTCGCTGGCATCTGAAACACACCGTGCGGTATGCCACTGTCTGGAGCTCCGAAACAACACTCCACGTTATCCATGGTTACACTCCCAAAGAGGTGTTAAATCGCCAATTTTCAGTGTTGGGGAGTCCGGTGGCGCCTGTTGCGTGGGCGTGGGCACCATGGAATGACAGCATTCAAGGACAACAATCGGCGCTGAATTTGGCGGATTTCTTACGTGATCACCGCATACCATCCGGTGCTATTTGGATCGAGGACTGGATGGGTTCTCATCAAGATCCTCGCAGATTTTGGATGCGACCTTTAACGCACCGCGTCGATACCCGCCTTTATCCCGATCTTCCGAAATTGTCCCAGACTCTGCATGCCAAAGGGTTTCGGCTTCTCGGATATTTTTGCCCCGAAATTACTCAAGGAACAAATTTGTATCATGAGGCCCAGCGTGCCGATGTATTGGTCAAAGACGCCGAAGGCCGCCCCCTTGTCATCACAATTCTGAACATTAATCACGGTCAACTGGATCTGACACATCCCTTCGCATACACCTGGATTCATGATCATCTGCTGTTTCCCGCACTTCGTCTGGGATTTGATGGCTGGATGGCTGATTTTGGAGAATATCTTCCCCTTGATGCTCAATTGGCTGACGGCACCACCGGTTCTGAATCCCACAACCGTTACCCCTTATTATGGCAGGATATTCATCGCCGGTTTTGGCGTCAATACCGATCCGATGACCAGTATGTATTCTTTGTGCGCTCAGGATGGATCGGTACGCATCGCCTGGCCCCGTTGATGTGGGGAGGGGATTCGGACACCGATTTCGAAGAAGGTGACGGGTTACCCACTGTCATTCCCGAAGCGTTGTCGGCGCAGATTGCCGGATTCTTTTATTGGACGACCGATATCAGCGGCTATATGAGTTTCGGATTAACTCGCCCGTCTACCAAATCTCTCTTTATCCGCTGGACCCAGTTGGCTTCAGTGCTGCCGGTAATGCGTACACACCACGGCACCGCCGCACCAAGAAACTGGCGGTTTGATCGAGATTCGGAAACCTTGGACATCTATGCTCTTTATGCCCGATTGCATACATCCCTTTATCCCTACTTTTATCATCTGAAGACCGTCGCCTCGGATCTTCACTGGCCCTTAATCCGGCCACTTTATTTGGAATTCCCGGAAGATCCGATGTCATGGCAAATCGATCGCCAATTCATGTTAGGAGACGGCCTCTTGATTGCCCCGGTTGTTACCCGAAAATCTCTGCGCCATTCCATTTATCTTCCCCCGGGAAAGTGGCGTTCATGGTGGACTCATCGTATCCTTGAAGGGCCGGGGTGGATCGAGGAGAGTGTTCCCTTGAGCCAACTACCGTTATTTATCCGTCATCCCTTCTTTTTGCCATTGTGGGAAGGAATCCCGGTAAGGCACAAAAAAGATGGAATGATACGAATGGAAGGGGTCGTGGATTCATTAGACCCCATTTTTGAGGGACCGGGAACCAATTCGAATCAGGCATCGGATTATCTTGCGTTATATCTATCTGTTTCGGACCAGGCTTGGCAGCAACAAATGGGATTAGTGGACGGCGGAACCTTAGATTTAGAATTTCAGCCCACCCCAGGACTGGAGAAATCCCTTGGGCTTCCCCCTCCGGTTTTCAGCCATCATTTCCCCAAAGGTGCTTCTTTTGGGACTTGTGTTGTCCTTGAGCCGGGGGAAGTTCGGGAAATTCCCATTCATTCGGGACTCATGATTCTCAAGGTCTCTAAGGATAGCCGAAAACGCCAATATATCTTACGCTGGTGGGGAACCAATAACTTCGCGTCAACTACCCCACCCTAAAAGGGCGGAACTTGTGAAAACAGGCCAGGTTGACCAGGGAAAGCAGGTGTCAATCCGCTCTGTTTGCAACAGCTCACTCAGACCCACTTCGGGATGCTTCCTCAGTCCCGAACCCTGGAAGGTGAGAATCGGGATGACGAAAGAAAAGCGTCGAAGGTCCTCATCGCACTCGTGAGAGTGGAGCCGGTTGTAGCAGTGGTCACGACGGACAAGAAAGTTGGATGTTACCGGGGCCGTGTAGCGATACGGACTAGCCATAACTTCAACATCAACACGGCCTCAGAACTCGTTCAAGGGATCTCTCATCTTCTGTGCCCTCGTTCAACGGACAGATGGCTATGGGTATTCGTGGAAGAAGAAGCGGAAATGGGGCAGCCGGCGTCTGCTGCGCTATCCCTCCCCGGCCTGAAGGCCGAGGGTTCCCGCCCAAATGGATGAAAGAGGTGTTGTGCCGTGATTCGACCCAGCTGGTACGCACTCGGCAACTTAGGCAGTAATATCTTCAGTCAGGCCTTTGCGACCTTTATTCTGTTCTTTTATATTGATCATCTCCATGCCCCTTTGGCGGGCATCACCATTGCTATGACCATTCAAAGTATCTGGCACGCCATACTCA
>JAKACM010000013.1:0-48667 GCA_021821465.1 Bacillota bacterium | reverse complement strand
GGCAGTAATATCTTCAGTCAGGCCTTTGCGACCTTTATTCTGTTCTTTTATATTGATCATCTCCATGCCCCTTTGGCGGGCATCACCATTGCTATGACCATTCAAAGTATCTGGCACGCCATACTCAACCCGGTTATCGGGCAAATCTCTGATCGGACACGAACACTTTATGGTCGGCGAATACCTTATATTGCCGTGTTGAGCATTCCCCTTGGAGTCATCTTCTTTTTATTATGGCATCCGATCGTTCCGCTTCATTCACTGACAATTTATTTCCTTGTTATGGTGCTCCTTTTCGACTTATTCTATCTTGCTGTCGTCTTAAATTGGACCAGTTTATTCCCCGAAATGTTTCAAACAATTGCGGAACGGACTCAGGCTCAATCTCCACGGCAAATGGTTGGAGTCATTGCCTTGCTCATTGGAGTAGCCGCGCCACCTCTTTTGTACAGCCATTGGGGATGGTCTTGGATGGGAGCTATTCTCGGAATCATCGGCACTTTAGGCTTTCTTTTATCTCTTCATGGAAGCCACGAAGTTTCTTTCTCGCAACAATCCCGCCAGAGGCTGTCTCTTTTCGCAAGTTGGCACTTACTCACCGGATTCAAGGGATTTCGTCGATTTCTCTTGATGAATTTTCTGGTCCAATTGACCTTGGGATTAGTTCCTGCTGTTCTTCCGTTTTATGCTAAATATGTTCTGCATATTTCCCACGGTATGCTGTCTCTTTTGTTGGCCAGCATCTTTATCACCGCATTAATCGTGATTACACCCTGGGGCCATTGGATTAGACAAAAGGGATCGCACCTGAGCATTCGCTGGACTATCATCCTTCTCTTCATGGGACTCATTCCTTTCCTTGTCCCCAGCCGCTGGGGAGTCTTCGCAGCAGCCGTCCTTTTGGGAGGAGGTCTCGGAGGATTTCTGGTTTTGGCCGACCTGTTGATGGCAGAAGTCATAGACATGGACGCACAACGAGGAAACATTCGGCGGGAGGGGATTTTCTATGGCATCAACGGGTTCATTCTACGTTTGGGCGTTTCCGTGCAGTCACTATTCCTATACATCGTGCTTCACAGCACTCATTTCAGACCTAATGCCGCCGGTCATGCTTCCGTGAGTGTAGAGAATGGATTTCGGATTCTCATCAGTCTGATTCCCATGATTCTGTTGATGGTTGCTTATCTGGTAATCAGACACCATGATGTGCCCGAAAGCCAAAGCTCAACCCCTTGAAATCACCTCAACCCAAGCCCTTTTCCAACAAAAGTCACAATCCGCTATGGTTAGTTGCCGCGGCCCGATATCTCGATTGGCCAACTGGACGCTGTGGCCTGCTGTTCTGAGCGTACTGGCTGTGCAAACCCTATCAGGATTGTCGGGTTGGTATGGGTCCTTGTTTCGCCGTATGCGGATCGCATACGGAATAAGATTCGGGTTTATGCACACTATACTCTGCCCGCATGGCAATTACCGAATTCACGAAGCTGTCGAACAATTGAAATTTGAGACTTGACAGATTGGACAATTTCTGGCAATTCCGGTCTGTCAAAGAGTCGTAAGCACGCGAATTGAGACATTCGGCGTTAAGTTCTTTTCGGATCTTGGGCCCGCTAATCCTTACCCGGGGATAACTACATCTAATAAGAAAGGTGCTCTATGTATGAAGGACGGTGACTCACGGCATAATAAGCCACATAAATTATGTGATAAAGGAGTCTCAGTCGAACATGGACAACGAATGGCAAATGAACGTCGGACAAGAGAATGCCTCTTCGGCACGAGCCGCCACCCAACTTCCGCCTGACGCCAGCGTTAATCCCGATTCGAGTCAAATTATTTTTCAGACCAAACAAATCAAAATAGAAATCGCCGCACTGCCAAATGCGTTTGACGATGCCCGATTTCACATGGCGGGCTTAGATGACCCTCGAATTATTACCCCTTTAGGGGCAAACATCACATTGACCCTTTACAATCAAGACGGGAAAAACACTCACGGGTGGAAACTCATTCGCAGAACACCTCCTTTTGCCGATCCCAAAAACGCGGCATCCGAACCACCAGCCTTCCCGGGCGCGGAAATTTCCCCTATTCCTCCCCACCAACACGGGGATGCCCATTTTACCGTTAATCAACCCGGCATCTACACCTATATTTGCCCTGAATTGGGAGATAATGGCGTCGGGCTGTACGGCATTTGGGAAGTTGCACCGGGACACTGATAGCAACCCCCCTGGCCGCCTTTTTGAAACGGCTTTCCAACTTTTGCGCCCTCGTGACACTAAGAGAGGCGGCGAAAAATGGCTAGAGCAAGAAAGAGGACAGCTAGGGGGATCAGGCTTAGCATCAGAAATTCTTTGGCAACGAGATAGGCAAGAGGCAGACCGATAATGACGACCAGCCATGCTCGAACGGCACGTCCTCCTAAATTCGGGTGTTTGATGGCAGCCAAGGAAATGCGCCAGGGATACGACCACAGAGGAAATAGTCTGGGTATTATGCCCTTTTCTCCTTTGTTTAGTCCCAGGACGGGGGTATCCCTCAGTAAAATGTCACGAGCTTTGGTCAACAAATGGAATTGTGAGGCCACTCCTCCGCCATCAGGATGAAGACGCCGGCATTGTTCTCGGTATGCTCGGTTAATCTCATGGGCCGGGGCATTGATTGGGATACCGAGAAAATCCGCCGCATCTTGCCGTGTCACAGAAAAACCCCCTTAGGACAATGAAGTTCTTTTAGTCGAGTATAAGCTTTCACACCCAACAAGTCGGGAAAAAGCTTTATCCGGCCACATTTATTGGCGAGAGCTGTTATTACAATATTTTCCACCCTGGTGGTGAAATTATCAAACTTTAGCCGCGGTGGCCTAAAGTTGATCCCACCTTCCCGTCCTCATGCCACCCGTTCTTGAGGCGTCCGGCATAGAATTAGACCCCTCATCCTAGCCAACCGTTATAGGCAGTGAACCTAGCTAGGATGCCAAAGTCTGCCGATTCTTCCATGATATGAGCTAATACCCGCAACTCCTGAACATGCTTATAGCATATCACAGCATTCATCATTCGAGACTTGACGACTGGTTGAGAAAACCCCGTCCTACCTCATTCAAATCGGCCATGCTGCTGTATGCTAGGTATATAATTCCTTTTGAGGGGGGAAGGGTCATGTCTTTGTCGGGTTACGACGCATTTAGCTGGTTGTATCATCAGCACTGGGATGATTACTCAGATCGCATATGGCCATTCATAAAAGGCTCTGTGCTACCCCAAATTCCTTCAGGTTCCGAGGTGTTAGATTTATGTTGTGGTACCGGAAAGATTGCCTCTAACCTCATCAAACAAAGATTCCAAGTCACCGGGGTAGACAGCTCGGAAAAAATGCTCGACTTTGCCCGGGCTAATGCCCCGAAGGCCACACTGTTGTGTCAAGATGCTCGGCAAATTCACTTGGAGAATCGTGTGCATTTGACCCTGTCACTCTTTGACAGTCTCAATCACATGATGACAAAGGACGAACTCATCGCAGTATTTGAGCGCGTGTGGTCGATTCTTTATCCTGGCGGCCTCTTCTTTTTTGACATGAATAGTATCACGAAATACGAATCACGGTGGCCGGGACACGATTCTCTCATTTATCCGGATCATGTTGCCGCGATTTCCACTCATTATGACCTCAAAACACGGAACGCCACCTTTGAGGCGGCGATTTTTCGTCTGCAGGAACAACAATGGATTCGCTATGACGTTCACTTGACTCAAAAAGGCTATACTGCCGGTGAAATTCATCGGGCATTAGACTATGCGGGGTTTCGACCGATCCGCATGCTTGACGCGTCAAGAAACCAGAAGATGGCATCCTTTTATGGACGCCTATTTTTCTGGGCTTATAAGCCCGTTTCGGTGTGAACTCAAAAGTCTGTCGCGCTTGAGACTCGTCCCCCGGAAAAGGGAGGTTTCTTGTGCGGACGGTTTACGTTCACCAAAAGCCTCCTAGCATACTTGTAAGCGAGTCTGTAGCAACTTTTCAGTCACATAATACATCGTTTACCTATCCGTTTTTTGACGATGCGATACATTTTCCGCGTCCCACGACTGCCTGTTTTGTGCGAATTGATGTCCATACTCGGGAAAAGTATTGTCCTTCACACAGATTCTTTGCCTTTATCTAAACAAAAACAGGAGTGATAAGTACCTCACTGCCAGTAACGGCCAAGTCGCGCAACCCGCTCTTTCGTGGTTGGGTGAGACGAAAGAAAAGACCGTGTGCTCAAACCACTCCACGTAAAACTAATTAACTGAGCTGATTGTATCAAACGCAAATCCGGGGCGAGAATCGAGGATCGACGGCTGGACGTTAACCGGTGCGTACGGATGTAGCGCCGATTGATATCGTCGCAATTTTCGAGCGCATGGATAAGGGTGACGGGTGTGCCCAGAAATATTGCCGCGGTTTCATCGGCCGCCAGTTCGCGTTGACGGGAGAAGATCCTGATCAAAAGAGTGCTTACGAGCCAAGTGAAGCTCATCCCCGCCATCACTAATCCTAACGGATTGGCGCCATTTCCGGAACCGCGGAACGACATGAGATTTCCTAAAATCCACCATCGTTGCATCAAAGTACTGAGCACTAGATTAAGAGAACCGGCTACTAAAATCATGATCATGTCATGATGGGCTATATGGGCCAGTTCATGAGCCATGACCGCATCAAATTCCTCTTCCGTCAAGTTATTCAAAAGAGCTGTAGTGGCAACTATAGCACAGCCTTTTCCGGTCCACGACCTCACAGTAAATGCGTTAGCTATGGGTGAAGACACGGTATATAACGTGGGAACGGGGATATCCGCCAGAAAGGCCAAGCGTTCCACGCGCCGTTGCCATTCAGGGCTCAGGGGATGGCAGGTTTGTTCCATAAACATCCGGGGAGATAACACAATACCCCCTAATATCATGACGCCAGCCACAATGATTCCAATCGCTGCCTCAAACCACCATGACCATTCCAACTCACGGTGAAGGAACCACACAAAGCCAAGATCTAATGCCATAATTCCGACTAATACCAACATCATCCGCGATATGAGTGAATAATCAGGACGTTGCCATGATTTCATGAAACACAACCCCCTTGCCCGTCTAAGGTTCCAAGCTTTAATCGTCAGTCTCTCTATACGCGATATTTTAGCAGATTTTTCGGAAAATCGTTAGCCTAATCTACTAGATGTTTGCCGCTCGGTCTATCATATGGCACGTTGGGACCGATCCGTCACTATTTTCCCAAATGACTCCACGGGTTCAGAGTCTCTGACTCCTTGGTCATCAAGGGGCGATCTTGACATTGCCTCAGGTAATTTTTCTCCATGGCCGCAATCAGCCCCGCACCGGTAAAGGTTTCGATGTCATAGGTGAGACGAGTAATTTCGTACCTTCGACCAAGGTGGGGCCATTTTGGGCAACACGGTAGGGATATACTGAACCCAGATAGCGCAAATCGACAATTCCTAACCGCCCGTCTCGATGTGATTCCTAGACTTCCCAATGCCAAGAGTCTTGAAAATGTGGATGACCTTTTTAAAGATGCAATTGATCTGGTGACGGCAACGATGCCTTTATAGATAGTTGTGAAAAAATCTGGTTCGGTTCAGCGCAATCATATACTGCACGTCAAATCCCCGGGGCATGTGGCGTGTTTTGGGCAATGCAAACAGGGAAAAATCCTTGTGTTGTTTCACTAATGCGTCCGTTAACAGAGCCGTATGACGAAAGTGAACATTTTCGTCCAACAACCCATGAATAATCAACAGCTTTCCTTCCATCTGCGAGGCAAAATTAATTACGGAGGCTTGTTCATATCCCGCATGATTGGTCTCATCGCTCCCCATATATCTTTCCGTATAAGCTGTGTCGTAATAACGGAAGTCGGTTACAGGTGCCCCGGCGACCCCGACCTTGAACACGTCGGGTGCTTTCATTAAAGCACTCAGGGTCATAAATCCGCCGTAGCTCCATCCATAAATCCCGACACGTTCGGGGTCGGTAGGGTAATGTTGATGAACCCACTCTAATACGGCAAGCTGGTCCTCCAATTCGATGGTTCCAAATTGGCGATAAAGAGTCCGTTCAAATTCCTTTCCGCGATTGGCACTTCCCCGGTTGTCGACTTTTAGCACCAAATACCCATGCTGTGCAAAGTACTGGGCTGACAAATCCACACTCAAATGCCATGCGTTGGTAACTAGCTGTGCATGAGGTCCACCGTACACCGAAACAATTACCGGATGTTTCGCGGAGTCGGAAACATAAGGCGTGTATACGGCACCATACAAACGTGTTCCGTCCGCCAAATCAAGAGTAATGATGTCCGGCTCTTTCAATCCCAAAGTCTCGGCGTTCACTGGGTTGGGACCAATGCGAATCTTTTCACTTTCATTTTCTCGCAGATCAAATAACTCCGTCGCGGGACTCATCGTCAACGAGGAATATTGGTCCACCATCCAACGAAAATCTGAAGACACCAACGCCTGATGGATTCCTGGTGAGAAAGTCAGCCGGGATAAATCAGAAGAGTTCAGATCCACTCGGTAAATGTGGCGTTCTAGTGGCGACTCCTTTGTGGCCTGAATAATGGCGCTCTTGCCGTCTTCCGTGACTGCTAAAATCGCCGTGACCATCCACGGGCCTTTCGTAATCCATCTCACGGCGCCATTGTCCAAATTTCTTATCACAAGATGGCGGAATCCGTCCGGGTTTTTTTCACTGGTCGTTAAGATCTCTTGAGAAGGCAAGAAAAAGAGGGCGTGCGTTGTGTTGACCCAATCCGGTGCAGTCTCGGTCCATAATACCCTCCGTGTCTTTTCATTAGGATTATAGCGAAGAACGATGAGATTTTTTTGATCACGAGTTATGATCTGGACTACAAGATCCTGAGAAGGCGCCCACAACATATCGATAATATAGCATTCACCGAACTCGTCCCATGAAATCCAATCCACTTCTCCCCCGGCCAAAGGCATTATACCCAGTCGGGTCACAGCGTTGGGCTTTCCCACAAAGGGGTAAGGGTGGTGCTCACTTCTGGGGGGATCCGTGCTGGAATCAGTAATCACATAGTCGGCAATCGCTCGGGTGTCGACTTCTTCAAAAGCTATCCACTTCATATCAGGCGTGACAACAAACCCATGAGCTCGGTCAAATTCTTCTTGTGCCACATATTCAGCCAGGCCGACTGTAATACGCGGGTGAGGTGACTCCATTAAACAACGCTCTTGGCGAGTCTGACGGTTGAAAAGACACAATGAATGGTCCCGAACATAGACGATCGCCCGTGCGTCAGGTGATAGATAAGGGTCCTGGACACCGGCCAGAGAGTCGATGACATCATGTTCTCCAGTGCTTACATTGAGAACATGCACAGATGAGCTGTAAGGCAGCAGTAGGTATTGCGGAACCTCATCTGCAAATTGACAGGTCGTGATACCTTCCCAGGGAATGCGCTGTCTTTCCCGTCTCAGTTCATCATCCAATGTTCTCGTTCCTTGATCAAGTGAAGTGCCGGCAAGTTTTACGATCTCCTTGGTGGATAAGTTGACAGCCCACAACTCTAAATGCGAAGATCCCTCTGGACTTAGCAAATACACCAGAGATTTATTATCGGGACTAAATTTCATCCCCACGGGGATTCGCATCCCGGCTTGAGGAATGGACGCGATGTCATTGCAGGTAATGTGCGAATATAATTTCAATGGTGAAAACCCCTCCCGCCCTAATTGTAAAACACTTTTTCCCGTTCAAGTGAAATGGTTTATGGTTGAAGAGACGTTCCCATTCGTCTGTGTCGGCAAGTAAAATTTATTCATAACATCGTCAATTAGTCTATGGCACGATGAGAGGAGTCTCACGATCATGATTATTCTTCTGTCTAGCTTGTTTGGCGGTTTCTTCGCCTTCCTAGCCGTTTGGGCCATTCTCGCCCGTTCCGAAGTTATTGCCGTCAGCCAGCCGCAACCCACTTTTGAACCTGGCTCATGGTGGCGCTTGGCTCTACTCCTTCTTATCATGGCCATAATTGAGGAAGGACTGTTTCGCTGGCTTATCATAGGGCAGGGACGACACTTTATCCACTTAGGACCTGCTTTTGTGTTCTCTCTGATACTTTTTGCCGTTGCTCATCGTCAAAACGGTCCCTTCACCTTCTTCACAACCGTTAACCTCTTGTTGGTCGGACTGATTCTCGGTGTAATTTTTTTGTGGTGGGGCATTTGGGCGGCGGTAGCGGCTCATTTTGGTTGGAATTTGGGCGAGTGGATCACCGGATTTACTGTCAGCGGGGAAAAGACGCGGTCCCTGCTTCCCGCTCCCATCCAGCGCCGGATTTCAGCTTATCCCTACGGTCCGGAATCTCACTGGGGCGCCACTTTGGTCATGATGATTTGTCTTGCCATCCTTATTATTCCGGGTCTAGCCCGCCTCGTCGGCTAGTGCCGGTCTCATTTAGGAAAAATGAGTGGCTGCATGAGCGGACCAAGCCCGAAACGGCACCACAGTTCCCGAATAGGCGTCCAAAATCCGAGCCAAAAACTGTGGTCTGGTTACCAGTTGTTCAAAAGTTTGACGAGACGGCTCCACAAATTTCGTAGCTTGGGTTTCGTCTGACGTCCTAAGTCGTCCTCCCGTCATTTTCCCGAGGAATATGACGAGCACCACCCCGCTCTGCAAATTTTGGTATACGCCACTGACACCATGGACCCTGATTTTAATGCCGCTCTCTTCCTCGACTTCCCGCACCGCCGCCTCTTCCAACGTCTCCCCTTCTTCCACTTGCCCTCCCGGCAATTCCCATGTGTCCTGCCGATGTCGGGTTTGAACCAAGAGCACCTGCCCTTGGTCATCGGTGATGTAGGCGGCTGCCGCCATCACATGTTTTGGTGTCTGCGTGAATACCATTCCTTTCTCTTCCAGTTGTGAAAATTTCTCAGAATCTTTAACCCCAGATGCTGATTCAAGAACCGGCACCTTGAATTATTGAATCATGATTTGCCGACGCTCACCACCGACGAATAAGGCCAACCCAGGAAGCTCAGATTACATACACCGGATTAGGATAGAGCCAACCCCATTTTTGTGATCCGCGGTGAAGTTCCACACGGTATACCCCAGGATTGTCGAGGATGGTGTCCAAGAAATTACCGTTGGCTGTAGTCAACAGATTTCCGTTACGAAACACTAACCATGCTGCAGGTACGGGACTGAGTGCTTTAAGATGCAGATTAGGCTGCATCGTGACATGAGATCCCATAGGCCAACTTTGCTCACCCACTTCAACCCATAGACGAAAACCCTTTTCGGATCCATGGCGGTAGGCCATGACCGCACAACGCCCATTATACAAAGCGTCTTTAACCAACTCCCGATCATGATCCAAATCTCGGTTAAAAGGTTCGGTTAGATATACCTGGGTGCGAATAGTCCGAAAGCTCACTTGATAAGGAAAAACTCTGAAAGAAAGCCGACGCCATCCGACACGCACGGCATGAGCGTCAGTGCCTCCGATTCCCACCACACCTTTGCCATGGGGAGTCAATGATTCCTGGGCCAGTTGATCCCAAAGTCTTAAATCTTGCGCACGGGGATACTTCAAACCCCTCAAGGGGTTCCCCAAGCTTCGAAATCCTGAAATGATCCCTTTGACGCCATCGCTCCAATGAGACAGATGATTCCAGATTTCCAATCCGGTAAACCCACGTACCTCCCGTTCGGTCCAGCGATATGACGGCAATCGCAAGATGGAATTGCCTGAATCATTAGGATGGGCAACGAAACTTAACCCACTCTGGTCCGATACTTGGTTTACGATGTCGGAAAAAGCCTCTTGGGCATTGGGAAGCCTTTCCGTAAAAAATGCAAGCAAATGGTTTTGGGCCGGTGTGATCTCCGCCCCAACCAGCAGCAAAGTGCGTCCGTAATAGCCTTCCCCAGGATCCTTTGCCCCCATGCGAGTGTCGTGATCGGTTAACAGCAACACATCCACATGACTGGCCTGGGCATCTCTTAAGATGGCAGATACGCTTCCGGTACCGTCAGAATAGCGAGAATGCACATGTAACGCGACACTGTACTCATGCCACAAGGGAGCCCTATTGAGCTCCATGGTCTTTGGCTTGGACACCGAATGTCTTTGATCGGTCAATCAAACTAATCAACGAAGTCCCCCCACAACTCTTCACATCTTCGAACCAACCCCACTCAACCGTTGTGATGTCAGTAGGTGCCTGTAACACACCTTAAGCCTTAAGGCGGCAACGTTTCAAAGCCTTTGTCTTGCACTAGGGCCAAACACTGCCCGTTCAACCCTTCTTGGCTGTGGACAGCAATTATTCGCCGGAGAGGTAAGCATCAAATCTTATGAGGCATCCCTTTCTTTCCATGAGGGGCGGAACACCCTTTACCTATCTCACGTACCAACAGCGAACGCCTATTCAGGATAGCACAGATTTCAGAGGTTGGAGCATTCCTCGGAAAACCGCTTTCGTTTGATACCCCTGCTTCAACAACGGAATTTTATGACAACTACGACTAAAAATCCAGCCAAAAATATTCGCTTTTTGCCCTGAAAAAATGAACTACTCCGTCTCGTCCAATTTAGGCAATTCATGGAGAGATTGCCTCAAGGAATTCTCAAAAAGTTGCGGTGCTACACACCGCGATGACCAGTTTCTGTGGTAAGATTTTTGTGGAGAAATCAAGAGTTCTTATCCGATCGACATACTGGGATACAGCTCCAATACATTTTTCGTCGACAGGTTTAATCACGCCGGTCTGAAAACCGGAGCTGGTCAAATATCCTTGATTGGTCAATCTCAACACCCGATCTTTATTATCTCGAAGGTCATGAATTCTTGAGATTTTTCCAGTGTCCGGGGCGGCACGCAAAGCACTGAACTTAGGGTAATGTTGTGGCCAAGTCGAGTTGATCACGGAAGTCAAGGGAACGGCTACAAAATCAGCAACCGGCAATTTATCCTCAACCCAAGAGGTGGAGGTCTTCTTGCCAAGATTCGTTACAGAGGGATGTGACACTTATGCCAGTGGATCTGCCTTCACGAGAGGTTTTCGCCGCCATTTTCAATGTTTTCATGTTCATCATGTTGTCGCGTTTCACTATGCGCTTGGTCCAACGTCCTGCCCGGCGGCGGCTCAGGCAAACTTCCTTCCGTCAACCAACGCCTCGTCATGCCATACCATCGCCATCTCCTTTGGAGATCGCGCAAGAACGTTATGCTCAAGGCGAAATCGATGCGGAAGAATTTGAGCAGCTCGTAGAGCACCTCCTAAAATCACGTGCACCGTCGCAAGATTGGTAAAGTGTTGTAGAGGGCTTAGTATCTAATTGTTTTCGGACTATTCCTCTAATTCTTTCGCACAAAACCCACGGGTAATTTTCCAGTGCTCCACATCAATCACCGACAGGCCGGGCAAAGAAACATTGAGCCATTCCAATAAACTGATTTTTCTCTTCAAAATATGAGCGTATAACAGAGCCAACACTCTGTCAGAGGAGATTATACCAACTTCCTGTCCCCAGTGGCTTTTCATCACCGTCCGAATGCAGTTAACAATGCGCTCGGTGGCTTCCGTAGCACTTTCATAGACATAATGCTCCTGAGCAAGCAACGATCCCGTCACCTCGCTATTCGGCATGACCGACGACGTGACATCACGCAAGTCCCATAGGGGCTGAACAGGGATACCTGTTATTTCGGAAATAATTTCTGCTGTTTGACGCGCCTTTAGCTCAGGACTGTGATACAATTTTTTGACATATTTCCACTCTTCACGGCGGGCCAGCTCAGTTGTACGCAATTTGCCGGTTGGGGACAGCGGCCACAACTCGGGAACCCGATCGAGTTTTTTCTCAATATTTGCATGACGAACCACACAAAGCTTCGTTGCCACTGACATCCCCCCTGATTCCCTTTGTGTTCGCATCATCATCGTTTGACCGCAATTGCCTGCGCGCTCGACCAAAAGACTTACTTTGATAATTGTGACATGAAAGAAGGGATAGCCTCACAGCCTGTTATGAATCACTAACCTTTTCAATTATTCGCTATTTTACCAAACGTCCGTCTTAATGTCTCTGCTGTCCGCCGTTCGCGGCTTGTCTGATGTCAAGATCTTGACATCAACCGGCAGCATGTTAATGTGGGTGTATCGGGATTCTGCGAATGATGCAGACTTGATTTTGAAGGGTAGCCCTGAACTGTGGTACAGTTACCGTTCCCGACGTTGTAATTCCTTCAGGGGCTCCCAGCGAGACAAGGAGGTGATATCACCCCATGGCATATTTGGACGGGAAGATTCGCGACCAAGTCAGTCAATTTTTTGAAGACTTGAAGGACCCCGTTACAGTTCAGATTTTCCCCGGTCCGGAAAGCGAATTGTCTCAGGTTTTTGTTGATTTGGCCAATGAAGTGTCTGATCTTTCGGATCTTGTGATGGTGACACAAACTACGGAAGTGCCACCTTTGGAGCCTGGTCATGTAGGCGACGAAAACATTTCAGGACCCATTGCTGTGCTCTTAGACCACCAGGGTAACAATACCGGAATTCGGTTTGTGGGCATTCCCAGCGGACACGAGTTTGGTGCATTTTTGGAAGACATCAAAGCCGTTTCCACCCATCACATAGGACTCAGCGAAGATGGCAAAGAAGCGCTAGCGCAAATCCAAGGGCCTGTACACATTCAAGTGTTTACCACCCCTACGTGACCATATTGTCCCCGGGCGGTGCGCCTGGCACATGAAATGGCTCTTCAATCTCCGCACATTATTGCGGACATGGTTGACGCCAGTGAATTTCCGGATTTGGCGGGAAAGTACAATGTTTACGGTGTTCCCAAATCAGTCGTCAATGGTAAACTTGATGTAACCGGAGCCGTTCCGGAAAACCAATTGCTGAAAATTGTGTTGGATTCGGCGGCGTCATAAGATCGGTTGTGAGCAAGTAAAATGAGCAAGGCATTTCATCGCCTTGCTCATCGTCATTCTCGGACACCTAACGTTCGCGCCAATTTTGGCCGATTAAATCCAACAATCACGATGCCATTGACAATTATCACCGGCACGCCGGTTTGCCCGGATCTGCGTTGCAGCTCTTGCGCCCCTTGGGAACTCTTGCTGACATCGACCTCTTTAAAAGGCACTTTCCGTTCCTGGAGAAACCGCTTCGCACTCCGGCAATAAGTTCACGTCGGTGTCGTATAGATGACAACTGCCATGAAGCCACCTCCGTCTTTTCATTCATACCGTGATCATTATACCCTCACAGGTATGGGCCATCAAGACATTTGGTTTTCCGCGCCTCTTTTCTATGCACACTTTCCGGTTCATTTGTATACCCTGATTAGAACCGAGCGGAGGTGACGGTGATGACAGAACAGTATATGCCTTTGTTGGCAGAATCCTATACCGCCTACGGAAAAAAATCCATTTATCGAAGTTGGCTGCGTCAAATGCGTCAGTCCGTAATCATTGATGCCGAAGCCAGCCTTCTCTCCGCAATTTTCCATAGATTGCTCCAATCCTTGGACTCTCATGTTCTATGGGCTCTTTTCCGAGCTTCGAATCCGGAAATACTTTCAGGAATTGTCTTACCCTATGAAAATATCGCGGTGATCGGTCAGCCGCGAAATTGGAATTACCGCCCCAACAACACAATCACCCACACCCTGGTCGTACCCGGACACCCTCAAAACAACGAAGAGATAGTGGGTCAAAAGGTTCCTCAAAGCATCTATCGACACCTTTTTATTGCCAAAGAATATTTACGGGACTTGGAGATCCTTTGGACCGGCGTACAGTCTCTGCGCCGTCAGATTGACGTCCTAGAGCATGAGCTCATACATTCTTTGGATCTGTCGGCACCCTTTTATCGAACATCCACCGCCGAAACCTATCATGCCTTTCATTCTTCGCTCACTTCCCATGGTCCGTTTTCCGTGGCATCCGCCACGGCCCTTGTAAAGATTAAACGAACTCTCATCACAAGTCCTCCCGGATCCCCTATCTCCTCTATGCTGAAACGCGTGGCTCAAAAAGCTTCGCGCATGGGTCACCGCGTGTTGTTGCTGCACTGTGGATTGGACCCGTCTCACATCGACCACATCTATTTTCCTGACTTATCTTGGCTTGTGAGCCATAATCTCGCCCCCCACAGCCAAGTCCCGACTCCCTATGACCATGTCATCGACCTTACCGATGGTTTTACCGCCGACCGAACCCATCTGTTGCCAAAAATCGAAAAATTCTTGTACCTCTATGCTGATGCCTATAACCAGGCCTGGGAGGACTTTTCTCATCTGTCGGATCCGTGCGGTCGGCAATCGGATCCCGCTGAGATTGAGTTCTGGACTCAACAGATTCTGGCTTTAGATCCCTTCAAGAACATGACTTGAGCCTTTATAGCCACGAACGGGACGGCGGAACTTTTGCGTCGCAAATCCAACGTGGCCATCGGGAGTCAGGCCTCTTCATGAGAGCACCCGCCGAAATTTTCCGGCGGGTGCTTTTACTTGACGGTACAACAGCTAGATAGCTCCGGCGTCTGCCGATTCTTCCAAAGCGTCCAGAACTTCCTCCACGTCCTTTGTCTTGTATCCGCTGGCTACGCCCCAGTAATAAAAGATCAAGGAACCCACGGCAATCACAACGAGGTCCAAAGGGTAATGGATGAGACCCTTTCCTTTGTCGAAAGGAGCACCGAATACCGAAGATCCGTAATAGGACATTCCCAGCATGAACAACAAATATACCACTATCCAGACGCCCGCTTTCATGGATTGCAAACTGGGCCTTTGGATTTGATCAGGAGCCACCAAGGTAGCAATAGCATATAGAACCAAACCTACGAGCATGGCAATTAACAAAGGCAGATTCACGATCCATCCAGTCCAATAAATGATGAGGGAACCACCGATAAAGGCCAAGGGAGCGATAATGTGCATTCCGCCCAGTTTCACCGGCCTTTTGGCATTAGGAGCCACGCGCCGAAACACAGCCGCAGACACGGGGCCGATAATATAGGTCAGGACTGTGGCCGAAGACACAAACCCAACCAATTTTTGCCATGCCGGAAACGGTGCCAGGAACAATAATCCCATAATTAAAGCCGTAATTAACGCCACATAAGGAATTCCCGTTTTATTGTCGACTTTGGTTAATGCTCGGGGGAAGTAGCGGTTATTGCCGAGCGCATAAAGAACGCGCGTCGTTGATGCCGTATAAATATTTCCCGTACCTGCGGGAGACAATATCGCATCGGCGTATAAGAGTGTGGCAAACCACCCCAATCCCAAAGTCGTAGCCAGTTCCGCAAAAGGTGCCGAATAGGAAAGCGACAACCATCCTTTCGATACTTGAGCTGTCGGCACTCCTCCGATGAAAACCAGTTGTAAGAGGACGTAAAGCAAGATTCCGATGATCAAAGAATACACCACGGCACGGGGGACATCACGCTGCGGGTGCTTTGCTTCCCCGGCCAGATCGACCGCTTGCCGAAATCCCAGAAAAGAAAAAACAATACCTGCCGTGGACACCATCTTCATCATTCCCGATGACTTGTACGGCATAAAACCATGAACACTCATGTTACTCCAGTGCATGCCGATAAAAAGAAATATCAACACGGTCGCGGTCGGCATGATGAATTTGATGATGGTCACCGGAGTATTAACCCGAGCAAACGAACGCACTCCGAAATAATTAATGAGAAAAAATACCACCATCAAGGCCGCCGCAACCAATAATCCCAAGGCAGAGATATTGCCGTTGGCCGCCTTGAATGCCGGAATATAGCTTTGCGCATAGGTCACGACACCTTCGGCTTCAACCGAGGGGACCGAAGCATAAGCTAAAAATGCCGCCCAACCCATGATAAAGCTCGTCAAATGACCGTGAGAATAATGAGGATAACGAGCAATGCCCCCGGACTCCGGAATAAGACCGCCCAATTCGGCGTACACCAAGCCAATGAGCATCACAACAACGCCACCAATGACCCAACTGAAAATTGCCGAAGGTCCAGCTCCTTGTGCCGCTGCTTCGCTAGCCAACAACCAACCCGATCCGATAATCGCTCCCAGTGAGGCCATAGTTAAATCGAGAAGAGATAATTCCTTTTTGAGGCCCTTGTTAATCAATGGTCTTCCTCCTAACAGTTTAGCTGAATTATTGTGAACAGGAGTCCTTGAATGGAGCCAAATGGAACACAGTATACTAACTGCGAATAATTTATTTCGACATAACTATCAAATATCCTGCTTAATCAGATAGTTTATTTTAATGCATAGTGAAGTATTTTTTTTCGTCAGTTTATGGTATTCGAAACAATTTTGGGCATTTGTCAGAAATTTTCTTCCACACAAACCGGATATATTATCACCCTACAGCGCTATGCGCATGTGAGTATTGATTCCGCCATCTCGTTTCCCAAGCCAACTCGGAACATGGGAGAAAACGAGATGAAATCAAGCATCTTATTGAAGATAGATTTTTTCTCTTCTTAATGGCATACAGGGCTAACGGTGTTGTGCTGCGCCTTTCGCAAGCTGCCCTGAAAACGTGAATCGGCATACTTTTAAGTCCTCTGGGACGAAGCCTCTTTTTGTGCCGCCGACCAAAGGGACATGGTAAAGTGATAACAAGGGAAAATGTTGTGAAAGGAGGTTTCGGACATTCCATGCCCGATTTTGATCTATCTCAGGCAGCACTGATTATCGTTGACTTTCAAAATGACTTTTGTCCGGGCGGATCTTTAGCTGTGCCCCAAGGCGATCAAATCTATCCCGTCGTCCAGGAGCTGGTTGATTTCTTTGCAAGCCATGATCGCCCCATCGTTTTTACCCGAGACTACCATCCCGTCAATCATATCTCGTTTGTGAAAAGAGGCGGTCCTTGGCCTGCTCATTGTGTTCAAGGAACCTCGGGATTCGAATTCTTTCCGCAACTTCGGATTCCCAAAACAGCCGCGCACTTTTTCAAAGGCTATCTTGAAAATGTCGATGCGTACAGCGGATTCGAAGGTCGTCTGGCGGCCGAGGGCACGATAACCGAACTCACTTTGGAATCATGGTTGCTTTCACACGATGTTCAGCAGGTATATATTGCCGGGCTCGCGGCCGACTACTGCGTCAAAGCCACGGCTCTTGACGCAACTTTGGCTGGATTTGGCACGACCGTTATCACCAACGGCATTAAGGGAGTTAACGTCTTGCCCCTGGATTCTGACAAAGCTCTGAACGCAATGAAGAAACATGGGGTGAATCTAATGGAATGGCCTGTCCAACATGGATGAGAAGGCAGCAGTACTCGCTATCGACTTCCAAGAAGCCATTGCCAGGCCGCGATCGGCCAAAGACCCACGCCATGGCGTATTGACTGCCAGCCAGGCCGTAATACGCCAAGCACGTTTGCGATCTGTTCCTGTCATATTCACCAAAACCGTCAGCCGTTCTGACCGGAAGGGAATCCTCACGGCCGTAACCGATCGGGAAAAGCGTCAAATGTCGACGACCTCTGTTCATTGGGATTTCGGCGAAATATTACCGGAACTGGGTCCGGCGACGTATGATATTGTGATTTGTAAGTTTCAGTGGAGTCCTTTTTATGCCACCTCGCTGGAAATGTTTTTGCAGCGTTTGGAGGTTAACACCTTGTTATTAATGGGAATTCCCACCAACTTGGCTGTAGAAAGTACAGCCCGTGATGCCTATGATCGAAATTATCATTGCATTGCCGTAACGGATGCGATGATGGGAACAACACCGGAGGAACATCATTTCAGTATGACGTATGTTTATCCACGAATTAGCCGACTTATGACCTCGACCGCAGCCATTGCCTGGCTGGCCGCCAAAAATTGAGAGGTGAGTGAAATGAAACCGCGTTGCCTTGTCATCCTGGGGGTTCCCACCGTGGCTCTTATTATACTTGCCGTCACTTTACCTTTGGCGGCTTGGCAGTGGACCATAATCCTTGCCGGAATTGTCATCCCTTGGGCATTATATTTCCGGAAAACCCCCAAAAAACCCGTGGCCTTGTTGCAAGAAGACGGCTCGGCAGCCACTTTGGACGCAGCCGAAACCACTTTTCAGATAGGCCACGCCGCTTTGCCTCATCTACGGCAAGGATTGAATCGTGAAACGGCCCAGTACATTGCTAATATTATCCAAAGAACGGTGGGCGTGGAAGCAGTGGCTATTACAGATACTCATATGGTTCTCGGGTGGGCAGGAAAAAAATGTCCGCAGCATGATCCCGGCACCTTTTTATCCCGTACAACGAAAGAAGTCATGCGAGATAAGGTGCAGCGCATTTTACAAACCGAAGAACTCCAGGGCGACTATGACGAATGCCAACTCGGGGTCGTAGTCATCACCCCCTTGGTATCCCATAATCAGGCTGTCGGCTCGGTCAAACTGTATGTTGCAGACAAAAGCATGCTTCCCAAACGGATCGGCCGTCTGGCTGAAGGAATTACCCAGTTACTGTCTATTTTACTCGAAGTCGCGGAAGTCGATCGCCAGCGCAGTCTCGCGTCTGCTGCTCGTCTCGAAGCTCTTGAGGCTCAAATCCGCCCACATTTCCTGTTTAACGTCCTCAATACCATTATCTCGTTTTCTCGTACCGATCCAGACAAAGCCCGGGACTTGCTCATCCAATTG
The DNA here is from genome assembly GCA_021821465.1 of Bacillota bacterium. Classification (GTDB taxonomy): domain Bacteria; phylum Bacillota; class Sulfobacillia; order Sulfobacillales; family Sulfobacillaceae; genus Sulfobacillus. The sequence continues at coordinate 29,947 of JAKACM010000013.1, read as the reverse complement.
GCATCATTTTTCCGGCGCTCGCTCTCTCACAAAGGCTCGACGGTTCTATTGAAAGACGAACTCGATTATGTGCAGACTTATTTGAATTTGGAAAAAGCCCGCTACGGAGACAAACTGCGTTACCGCTTGCGTATTCAACCCGAATCTCTCCAGCGTTCGGTACCCGTTTTGATTATTCAGCCGCTGGTCGAAAATGCTGTGATTCATGGCATTGCCGAAAAGGAAGGATCAGGTATGATCAGTGTCAGCATCCGAAACCGGGGACAAGACACGATTATTTACATTTCCGATAACGGACGGGGTATTCCTCGTTCCAAACAGCGAGAAATTTTTCAAATGGGTGAAGGACAGGGAATGGGTTTGGGACTGTCCAATGTGTCCGAAAGAATGGTGGGATTATATGGAAGCAAGTATCTGTTACGACTTCGTTCTGCCGAAAACAAGGGAACTACTGTGCGTCTGGTCATTCCGGCCATTGTTCCGGTTCCACAGAACCTAGAAACATCTGAAGCCACTAAGTAGCTCTTGGTTTGTACACTTCTCGGCAGGAAAGGATGGGAGTTGGCCATGCTCAAAGCTTTGATTGTCGAAGATGAATATCCCGCCCGTCAGGAACTGCGATTCTTGCTGGAGCCGTATCATGACGTCATCGAAATTATTGGTGAGGCCCAATCGGCCAAAGAAGCCTTGTCACTTATTAAGGCGCTGGATTACGATGTGGTCTTCTTAGATGTAAAAATGCCGGGTATGTCCGGTGTGGAAATAGCGCGCTTGCTTAAGGAAGACCGTCCCCAGATAAAGATCGTTTTCGTATCCGCCCACGAACAATATGCCGTCGATGCCTTTGCCATTCAAGTTATCGATTATTTGCTAAAACCCGTTTCCAATGAACGAATTGCCGAAACGGTGAGGCGACTGACTCAAAGTGACACGGCCGAACATCCAAGACTCGCGACCGAACCTTTAACCTGGATTCCCTGCGAATCTAATGGCCATACTATCCCCGTGAATGTCCATGATGTCATCTTTGTCATGGCTGAACACGAGACCATTTACATCTATACCTACCATGAACGTTACCCCACACGCTTTACCTTGCAAGAATTGCAAGAGCGGTTGGCTCCCGATACATTTTTGCGAACGCATCGCAGCTTTATTGCCAACATGCATCAGGTAAAAGAGATCATGCCTTACTTTAACGGCACCTACCTTTTGAAAATGAAAGACCGTCAAGGCAGTGAGGTAGTCGTAAGCCGTTCCAATGTGAAGAAAGTGAAGGAGCTATTTAACATCACCTGAATTATTCGGATCGTCGTGCCACTGACTGATGCCGTCTGCCCAATGCTCCTTTTTCCAAATCGGTACCTCGCGCTTAACCCGGTCAATACCGGCCCTGGCTGCGGCAAAGGCCGCATCGCGGTGCGGTGCCGAGATTGCAACCAGAACGCTGGCAGCGCCCACCGGCAGTTCTCCTATCCGATGAATAATGACTACGTGACTGATCTCAAACTCCTTTTTCAATGCCTCGCCAATTTTCTTAATATGATCCTGTGCCATAGCCGGATAAGCATCATAATACAGCCCCAGAGATTGGCGACCGTTATATTCGTTGCGCACAGTCCCCAGGAAAATGGCCTGTGCCCCGGTTTGAGGATCATCAATCATGCTCAGAGATTCGGTAATGTCGATAGAATCTTCTGTGATAAGGTAGTAATCCATCACTCTCACTCCCACGCGAAGTGTATTGAACCCACCGAAAGTTTAACCGCCACTCACAGGAGGCACAACGGCCAAGGCATCTCCCGGATGCAGATTATACTGCGGATCCACCCATTGCTCGTTCACACTGAAGAGCCACGATTCCAACGGCTCTTTCAAGCCGGAAGACAAATATTGTTCAAAAAACTCCTGAATCGACACCGGGGTCGACAATTCATAGACTTTCTCCCGGGTACTCATACGATCTGCGGCAAACGAGAAGAATAAAACCGTGACATTGTCATTCTTCACCATTGTTCTCTCCTTTTCGCGGCACAAAAAATATGGAAGGAGGCGTGTGAACGGTTGAGACGGCACCACAATTTTAAGACCATATTATTGGTTGCACTAATGTGGGGGACTATGCTTACATTGACAGCAAGTTCTTTAAAGTCATCCGTAACGACCTCGTTCCCTCGGTCGCCAGCATTCCTACCCCATCTCCGGCGTGTGGGCATAGATTATCCTCTCCTCATCCAAACCCCGGTGCCTGTCAATCGGCGCTCACTATATCATGATATCACGCTACGCCCTTCTCAGAGTTTTATTTTGCAAAGGCTGTCGTCCCGCCGTTTTGTTTTAAGGCCACGAGGGTTCTGGCCCAGCTCCACCGTAATGCATTTTTCCTTGGCAACACCCGAGGGCATTTCTAAGACACTCTTAAACACGGACGCCGGCAAAGTCCTTAAGGTAAACTTGAGCACTCAAAGCTTGGCAGCTTATACAGACGGCCATCTCGTCCGGCTCATGCCCATCTCAAGCGGTACTGCTCCCCGGTGGACGACTCCAAAGGGCGTATTCTACATTTACCGCCGGGTTTTAGATGATCATATGCAAGGAGGCATCCCCGGAACCCAGGATCACTGGAACGTGAAGCATGTTCCCTATGCCCAATATATTTATGGGGCCGTGGCCATTCATGGAGCTTGGTGGAACCATCATTTTGGCATTCCTCGTTCTCATGGGTGCATTCAGTTGTCAACCAAACTCCATAATCCAGATCCTGCCACCGTCCGGGACAACGCCAAATGGGTATGGAATTTCACAGACATTGGCACGCCGGTTATAATTTCTGGGCAGACACCTCAGGATTCGGCAGCGGTTCTGCCTTACCCGGTGGAATGAGCCGGGTTGCCGATTTTCGCCAGGTGCGCCGCATCATCAACCACGTAAACACCATGATTGGCGGAGTGAAAAGCTGCATTAAAGTCGTAAATCCGATTCCCCAATGAGGATTAATGTAATGAATAAGGTAAAGAGGATTGTCCCGAGTCGTCTCCCCGATAAAGCCCCTCAAAATTGCGTAATAAAACATTGCCGACCAAAACTGGTATCCGGGAGGAGGTGTGCGATGCCGCTCCAGCCAAAAATACCGAAGAATCAGGAATACCCCGATAAAAGAGCCCCACAACTGCTCCGGCCATCGTCCAAAACCCAATTCCGTCATACGTCCTAGGACTTCATGATTAAAAATGTTGCCGATTCGCACCATGAAAATTCCCAGTCCGATCCCCGGAATCGTCCAGTCTACAAGATAATTGAAAATAAGTGGCTGTTTGCGCAATTGATACCATAATGCCAGAACCCCGAATCCAACTGCGCCATCATATGCCAGACCGCCGTCCCAAATTCTGAGAATTTGCACCGGATCCGTCCAAATCCATTGGGGTTCATTTGCTAACACAAAAACCACCCGGGCTCCGATGACCCCCCATAAGACAGTCCACAGTGTAATGTTTGACAACCGATCAGGATCTTCCCCGAGTTGCCGTCCTCGTTCAATAAGGTAATATGAGCCCCCTAAGATTGCCATAACCATGAAAATACCATACCAATGAACTCCAATGGGCCCAATCTTAAACGCGAATGGATTTAGTTTCGGAATGTACATAGGCTCCCTTCCTTTTGCCCGTTACAAGCCTTGGAACACGTGTTCGGCTGCTTTTAGCGTCGAATCTATGGTGGACTCGGTGTGTGCCCACGATGGAAATGCGGATTCAAAGGGTGACGGCGGCAAAAATACACCTGATTTTAGCATACCATGAAAAAATTTTCGGTATCGGGCCTGATCACATCGACCGACTTCATCAAAATTGGCGGGCACTCGATCAGAAAAAAAGAGGGTAAACATCCCACCAATGGCATTTGCACTGACAGAAAACCCGTGCTTTCGTCCCAGGCCCACCAGTTGATCCGCTAGCTCCTTGGTCTTTAGCTCCAATTGGGAATAGAAGTTCGGCCGATGAATTTCTTCCAGTTGCGCCACACCGGCGGCCATGGCCACGGGATTTCCCGACAATGTCCCGGCTTGATAGACCGGACCGAGCGGAGAAATGTGTTGCATGTACTGCTTTTTCCCGCCGAAGGCGCCCACGGGCATCCCCGCCCCGATCACTTTGGCCAAACATATTAAATCCGGATCAAGGCCGAATAACCGTGAGGCCCCGCCCCACGCGACTCGAAATCCTGTCATGACCTCATCAACAATCCATAACGATTCATAACGTCTGGTCAGATCCCGAACTGTTTCCAAAAATCCCGGCACAGGTAAGATTGTTCCCATGTTGCCGGCCACAGGTTCCATTATCACCGCTGCAATTTCGTCTCCGACGTCATGAAATACGGCCCGCAAAGATTCTATGTCGTTATATGGAATACTCAGAGTCAATGCTGCCAAGGGTTCAGGAACCCCAAGAGAGTCGGGAACTCCCAAAGAGGCAGCTCCTGACCCGGCTTTAACCAATAACGAATCTCCGTGACCATGATAAGATCCTGAAAATTTCACGATCCGTGCTCGCCCCGTTACTCCCCGCGCCAAACGTATTGCCGCCATCGTGGCTTCCGTTCCTGAGTTTACCATCCGGACCATTTCAAGTCCGGGCACGGCCTCGCAGAGAATCTCGGCCATTTTGAGCTCTAACTCCGTGGGAGTGCCATAGCTCAATCCCGAGGACGCCTGCCGAATGACGGCCTGGACCACTTGAGGATGAGCATGGCCTAAGATCAGAGGACCATAACTCATAACAAAATCGATGTAACGGGCACCCTCACTGTCTTCTAAGTAGGCTCCTTCACCGCGTCTGGCGAAAAAGGGTTTACCGCCCACACTCCTAAACGCCCGAACGGGAGAATTTACGCCGCCAGGTAATAACTCCTGTGCTCTTTCCCAATAATCTTCCACGATTTCGTTCTCCTCGCCACTAAAATCATGAGTCCAAGACCATGGTTAGCTTGTCTTCAGATCAGACCGAAACTTTGGCGGTCTGTCACACATTAAACCGAAAATTTATGACATCGCCGTCTTTCACAACATAGTCCTTACCCTCGAGGCGCACGAATCCCGCCTCTTTGGCCCGTAGCATACTCCCCGCTTGATCCAAATCGTGAAAAGTGACCACTTCTGCCCGGATAAATCCTCGCTCTATGTCGGAATGAATCTTCCCGGCAGCGGTTCTAGCTGAAGATCCTTGATGGATTGTCCAAGCCCTGACCTCATCTTCTCCCGCTGTTAAGAATGATATCAATCCTAGTTTATGGTAAATGGCCTGAGCCACACGACTGAGACCCGATTCCTTCATGCCCAAATCCTCCATAAAAATGGCTCGATCCATGGAATCCAGGTCTTCCATTTCCTGTTCCATTGCCGCCGCCATTAAAACCACGGGAATCCCTTTATCGCGAGCCAGACTTTCTATGGCTTGTTTGTCATCATACTGACCGGATTGAAAAGCATGGTCGTCTAAGTTAATCACCCAGACCGCGGGTTTCAACGTAAGAAATTGATAGCCCCGGATGAATCTCAAGTCCTCCTCGGGTAATTCCATTTGCTCCAGGCGCCTATCATTTTCCAAGGCATCTGTCAGCCTCTCAATCAGGCTCAGTTCCTGCTTCAGTTCCGGAGTAATTTTTTTTCCGCTGGTAATCCTGGTGCGGCGTTTTTCCAATAAGTCCAAATCGGACAGTCCCAATTCCAACTCCATTTCCTGGATATCCTCAAGCAAGTGAAAAGGGCCAAGTAAATCCGAAGAGAACCCCCTAACCACATGGACCAAGGCATCAACCATTCTCACATCATTTAAAAATCTATTGGGTCCGCCATTCTCTGATCGGCTTAGTCCCGGAACATCCACTACCGCAATCGTAGCGGGTGTGTTCTTACGGGGATGATACAATTCTGCCAGTCTATCCAAGCGTCCGTCCGGAATCGGTGCCAATCCCCGCACGGATTGAGTTTTCCCGGAACCAAAAACATTGGTTTCGGCTTTGGAGTTCGTCAGCAAATTAAATACCGTAGTCTTGCCGGAAAAAGGCAAGCCAATCAATCCTACGTCCACGACAGGCCCCCATTTCTTTTCCGATTATACAAAAAGGGAGAGCGTAAGGAAACCTCACACCAAAACCGGAGTGAGGTTTTTCTTTGGCTTTCTTATTTCCACGTCGGTTCGAATTTCATCGGCCCTCATTGGTGGATTGATGGCAGACAAGAAAACGGTGCGCGCCTCCATCGTTCTTTTTGTGTATCGGATGCAGATCCTATCCCTAAGGGACCATACCGGCACTTCATCTCTCGTCGCTCCCGCCATCCCTGGATAGAAAGGCAACGAAGCGGAAGACAAAAATCCGGAGCAATAATTATGATTCTTAATCAGATGAGTGCTGTTGGTCTTGACCCGGCTTTTTTATCTCATCCATGGAACTTAAATCGATACCTAGTTCCCGAGCCACTTCACTTTGAAATTTTTCCCGGTTAAAAGCGGCGAGGCGCTTCTTTTCTCGTTGTGCTTCATCTGATTTTTTCTCGGACATCTTCTCTGCCATCGTCAATCCTCCTCGGCTGTTTAATTAACCTTAGAGTTCCCACAGACATTGAAATTTATGCCCCTCGCCGTTCTGATGACCTTTTCCATTGACGGCCCCACAGAGCAGGGAGAAGCATTCCCTGGTGTGCACGGACGGAACGGAGTGCCTGGCCAGGCACTCCGGCTGGTCAACCGATGAAACCTGAGAAAATCCTCAAGCTCCGGCCTTCAGGCCGGAGTGGTTGACTTCTCATCCTGGCGGGCTATTCCGGCTTCAGCCCAAAGCCACTGAACCAATCGAACACGAGAGTCCGGAACCCAAATCGCAACTCCTATTATCTGCTGCTATCCATGGCCCAGAACTTCTCTAATTTCCCCGTTGATCACTATGCGGGCCTCAATGTCTGCCGATTTGACCAACATCTGTGAAACGCTGCAATATTTTTCCTGACTCAAATGAACCGCCCGTGAGATCTTGTCCTGAACATCATCCGATGTCGTAAAGCGATAATTGAGGATAATTTTCGTGTAGATCTTGGGGTGGTCCGGAGCTCTTTCGGCATCCATGTCTATCACAAAACTGTCAATTTTGACGCGCATCTTGTTAAGAATCGACACAACGTCGATCCCTGTGCACCCTCCCAAAGCCATGAGAGTCAGATCCATCGGCCGCACCCCGGAATTTTTTCCTCCGACGTCCGGTGAGGAATCGATTACCACCGAATGTCCGGTTGGCGCCGTCGCCACAAATTGCATATCACCGGTGTATTTCACATCAACATGTGACAAAGAGATTCACCCCCTTTCTAATTGGAATGTTCAGTCGGTTCCGAAAGAATTCCGTAAGCACCGGCCGTAAAATACTGTTCGGGTAAAGGCGGATTTGGTTCCCACAGGGGATGACTCTGCACCATTTGAGCGCGTTCCTCCTCGGTTTTGAAGCATCGTTGCCAGCGATCACAATGAAGGCAGCGGAGGCTGATCTCCCTGGACGGCAACATTCGTTGAAGTTGATACCTGCGGGCCAATTGAATCCGTACAATAAGCCATGTCTCCCATTCTGTACTGGGAAGAAGACCGAATGTCAAACGCTCTTCACTTTCCCGGTTATCAACAATTAGGCGGCCCCTCTCGTAACGTCCGAGATTTACGTACAAAGCCAGTTGTGCCCAATGGTCGAATAAGGGACCATGTTCTTCAATTTGTCTGTACTTGTCCGCATACACGGTCTTGTATTCCACGGCAACCATCTTGTCGTGTTCTTTTATGACCGCATCAATCCGACCGGAAATCCCCAATTCCTCGTTTTTTATCGGCACTTCCAATCCCAGCACCTCGCCTTCGTGAACCAGACGAGATTGAAAGGTCCTGTGCCAAGACGATCCCGCCCGCATGGCGGTTAAGGTGTCTTCACTCAGCATTCGTCCGAATCCCAAGAGGTCCATCACCGCATATCTAAGGCACCGCCCCGCTAAGGACGGTGCAAACGTTTTGGGCTTTTTCGGTTTGGATGCCCTCATGAAAAGGCCCTCCTTTTGCTGTGGAGCGGTTAACGATATTGCTGCCCCGGATCAAGAACTGCCACGGTAGTGGGACTCCCCGCCAACAAATCCTTTAAGGCATCCGGACTCCCGGTTAACGCTTCAAAGGTGCCGTAATGCATGGGAATCACAACCTTTGGTTCCAAGAGCCCCACGGCGTAAGCAGCTTCTTTAGGACTCATGGTAAAATGTCCGCCAATAGGCAACAATGCTACATCGGGGCGATACAAGTTTTTGATTAGAGCCATATCTCCGAAGACATTGGTGTCACCGGCATCATATATGCTCAGGCCGTTTTCCAAAGTCACAACAAATCCGCTCGCTTCGCCACCATAGATCAAGCCGGCATTTGTGGTAATTCCAGAACTGTGATCGGCGTACACCATAGTAATTTTGATGTCTCCAAATTCCACGGTGCCCCCTTTATTCATTCCTACGGTCTTGGTGATGCCTTGTGTTCCCAAATATGTAGCGATCTCGAAGTTACTGATGACCGGTGCCCCGGTTAATTGGGCCAAATGAGCGGCACTGCCCATGTGATCGAAATGCCCGTGTGTCAAGAGAATGAAATCCGCTTTATTCCAGCCAAAAAATTCTTTCGGACATTTAGGATTTCCTTCCAGCCAAGGATCCAAAACGATATACTTTCCCCCGGGAGTTTTCAGGATGAAAGACGCATGTCCCAGCCAAGTGAGTTCGGCTCCATCAAGACTCATTCTTCTTCATTCCCTTCTGTGTCTCTTTTTTATCCGCCCAGGTTAAAACGTACGGTCTAGTCAGCTTTTGCACCGGGATTTTCACTGTTCCCAGTAGACATGTTCGTCTGCCACAAAGCATAAAGTTCCGGCCATGAATATACAATAGAATTCGCCCCGGATTCCATTAGCTCTTCCACGCCAAATGTATTGTAGGAAAACCCTATAGCCAAACAACCTGCCATCTTAGCTGCAATCATATCGTAGGGACTGTCGCCGACATACCAAGCGTTTTGTGAGGACACACCCAAAGCTTCCAGCGCATAATACAAGGGCTCGGGGTGAGGCTTATGCTGCGAGGTAGAATCATGGTGCACAATTGTAGCAAAGATTTTATCCAAGCCGAAAAGTTTGAGTCCATGCTCTGCCATGTCTTGCCGCTTCGAAGTCACAACAGCCAGGGGCAATCCCTGATGCTCCAGTTTCCGCAGCACCTCATCCGCCCCCGGAACCAAAGACACCATTTGATCGTGGTGAGCACGATTATGCCGGCGGTACAATGCCACCAAATTTTCAATTTGGCCGACGGACAATGATGGACACATGGCGAGAAACTCATCGTCCAGAGACATGCCGAAATGTTCCATCACCGACTGTCGGCTGACGGTTTTTCCCAGGCCCTGACGAAATGTAAAGAGGAAACTTTCAACAATTAATTCCGTCGTGTCCAAAATGGTTCCGTCCAAATCAAAAAGCAGGGCCTCAATCACGAAGAGCGTCCCCCTTGATCATGCCACCGCTTAATATAACTTGCCTCATCTTCTGCACCATAGCCTCGTTCGGCATGTTCTTGATAAAATGGGAAAGCATTGTGCCCTAAATCCGCCGAAAATCCCGCTTGCTCGGCCAATTCAATCGCCAAGCGAAAATCTTTCAGGCGATTAGCGACGGAAAACCCGGGCCTATAATCGTTTTCTTTTAATCGCTCCAGCATCTTAGTCAGTTCATAGCTTTGAGCGGATCCAAAACTCATCACCGTCTCAATATCTTCCAGGCTCAGAGATTGGTTTAATGCAAATTGCAATCCCTCGGCCGCGGCCATCAAATTCAACGCCGAGACCATATTGGACACCAATTTGAGAGCTTGACCCTGTCCCGTCTCACCTACGTGAAGTATGCGCTGTCCCATTTGCCTCAAATAGGGTTCCGCTCGCTCGAAGTCCTGCTTTCCGGCTCCCACCATTATGGTTAAGGTGCCATGCTCAGCGCCAATATCTCCTCCCGTCACCGGGGCATCCGCCCACCTGGCGCCTTTGCTCTTCACCAGGTGCGCCATTTCCCGAGTACCTTTGGGGGAGAGCGTGGAATGATCGATGATTAAGGTATCCGAGCGGAGCCCGGCCAGTACACCCTCATCGCCTAAGACAACATTGGACAAAGCGCTGTCGTCCGTGACCATTATCAGAATCAAAGTACTGGCTTGTGCCAGCTCCTTCGGAGTGTTATACCATCGAGCCCCCTGATCGATAAGTTCCGCGCCTTTCTCCTTCGTCCGGTTATAAATATTTATTGGCTGGTGCTTCAAGAGATTTCCTGCCATCTTTTGACCCATGATTCCTAATCCGATAAAACCAATATGCTCTGTCAGCTTACACCCTCCTCATCCTCATTGATCCTTGCTCCGAATAAAATTTTTTTGGATACCCATCACAGGTTTTCAGTTCTATCAAATTATCCTTGCTCAATCAGCATATCAGATTGCCCAAGGGCATAAATTTTGAAAATTTGCCGAGGAACCAAACAGGCGCAACTTTCCGGGAAGCCTCTCCTCTTTCTTTTTCGTTGCGTTATAATAACAGCTATAATAACAAAGTAAAGTTTAGCTGGTTTGTACTTAAAGTTAATTTTTCCTAAGGAAGGAGGATGGCTGGTACGCCACGATCCAAATATTCTTGGCACCATGTATTTAGAGTCACTTTGATGGTAGGGGGTGTCTCTGTCTTGGTGGCGGGTTGTGGTCAAAGTTCGGCCAATCCAGCACATCAGATCACCCGCAAAACTTTCTCACTCGGGTCGTCAGGCGTTAAGATGATTCTCAGCTACCAGCCTTCCCCTCCTGTATCTCTGAAAACATTTCATACCAAGATCGGCCTTCTTGCATCTGATGGAAAACCTGTTACGGACGCTCGGGTCAAAATGCAATTGATCATGTTGGAAATGAATATGCCGCCTCAACAGGTTTCTCTTAAATATGGCGGCAAAGGACAATATGATGGACATAGTGTATTCCTCATGGCGGGCCCGTGGAGAATGACAACCAACGTTACGATTAATGGACACACTACGAAGGAGTCGTTGACGGTTCATGTCGGCAATTAGCACCGAGAGCTCGAGTGATAAGCAGCCACCCCGGAACACAATCGTTCGTGCCGTTAGAAACCGGAAGTGGCGATATATTGCTTTAGTTGTGTCACTGTTGGGATATGCCGCAACGGTTTCTTATCCCGTTCGGCAGTTGAGCTATGTCGCCGACTTGGGCGGTTGTGTAGACGACCACACGCTGCAATATACCGGCATTTTGCTTGCCGGATTGTTAGGGGGGCTGGCTTTAGGACCATGGGTGCTGAAATGGGCGACGGGAGCTCTTAAAGCATTAATGCCTCAAGTTCCCGAGGCGGTGCGCTATCACCGGCTCAAAACTTTGTCGGTAGCATTTATTTTGTTGGGGATGGCCATTGACTTTCTATGGATTGTACCCTCTCTCAATTTATTTATCGATCAACATGTTCCTCTGTTGGTCGAAGTGGATCTGCTTCTCTATCTTATGGGTGCCATTTCCGGGTCGTCTTGGTACATTATTTTAGACCGCCAGTCCTGGCTGGGCATTCTTGTGACTCCGGCAATGTCTCTTATGATTATCGGCAGCGTGTTGTCGGGACATGGGTGGTGTTAAGACAAAGGATATAGCTTGGCTTAATGGGTTAATAAAGAAGAGGCGAAAGATCAGATATGAGTGCACTGCTCCTGTGGGCTTTGGGCGTTGGTTTATTACAAGGGTTTTTACACTGCACGGGAATGTGCGGGCCATTCATCCTGGCCTTTAGCCTGTCTACTCCAGGAAAACTCGAATCCGGCGGACGAATCCACCCCCCCCGCTACATAATAGAAACTCATCTAGCACACAATCTCGGGCGTGTTTTGTCTTTCGCCGTATTAGGAGCCATCTTCGGAGCCTTAGGACATTTCGTGAATACAGCGGGCCATATCACGGGTCTTGACGCGGCCGCGGGCATATTGGGTGGCATTATGATGCTATTTTGGGCCGTGGACGAACTGAGAACCGGTCACGGTGGCGGATTTATGGAAAAGTGGTCTCTTATGCAATGGGGGCCGGTAAAAAAAATTTTCCGCAAGCTTATGACTTCCCGTAGCCCCCGCGCATCCTTCTTCGCGGGTCTGATACTGGGGATTCATCCCTGCGGTTTGATTTTCGCCATGCTTCTCTCGGCTGCCGCCACAGCCTCTCCCTTATCGGGTGCTCTAATCCTCTTGGTATTCGGCATTGGTACCACTCCCGCTTTACTCAGCGTAGCTGTTGCAGGTTGGTATGGCCGCAAGCGGCTTCGGGGCCGCAAATTTACCTATGTGGCCGCTGGGTTAATCGCCTTAAGCGGAGTTCTCTTTATGCTACGGGGCTTTGCGGTAAACGGTTGGATTCCGGAGGTGAATCCATGGCTGTTTTAACCTGCCATTTATGCGAACAACCCATTATCACCGAAGTTCCGGGCGACGGCCATGTGTTCTGTTGCCATGGTTGTCGAGAACTGTGGCGTTTAATGGGTGAGGAAGAAATTCAGGAATTGAAAAGCCGCCCCGGAGTCAATTGGGAAAATTTGCGGGAGAGTGTCACTGTTCCCGCGCCGATTGTCAGTCTCAACGCCGATCCGAAGACAGTAACTCTTGACATCGACGGCATGTGGTGTGCTTCGTGCAGTATTTTGGTGGAACAGGTTCTGGCACGAATGCCGGGAGTCTTGGGAGCAGAAATTGATTTTGCCACAAGTACGGCTCAAGTAGCCATGGATACATCAACGACCTCATCACATGATGTGCAAAAAGCCATCACAAAACTGGGTTACGATGCCAAGGAACGAGAAGGATCAGACGATGAACTGGAATTCGACCGCGATTTGTCACTACTCCGCCGATTCGGTATCTCGGCCGTGCTCACTGTTTTCGTGATGATGTTCAGCGTCCCTATATGGTCCGGATATCTTCCCCAGTTCCCCGGTGCCTTGCGCGATGCCCTCGAATACGGTTTATGGGCTCTTGCAACCCCCACGGTATTCTTTAGCGGGTGGCCATTTCTTCGGGGTGCCTGGTCGTCTCTTCGCCACGGAGTCCCCACCATGGACCTTTTAATCTCAATCGGTGCGCTTTCTGCATACGGATACAGTATTTATACGATTTTTACCCATGGAACTTATCTGTATTTCGATACCGCGACGATGTTCATTACTTTTCTGCTGTTAAGCCGCAATCTGGAAGTTGGCACTCGCAACCGTGCGGCCGGAGTCGTGCGAATGCTGGCCAGACTCAGTGTCAAGTCCGCATGGGTTGTTCGTAACGGACATGAAGAGCAAACAAATATCGCCCAAGTTCATGTAAATGATGAGATCGTCATTCGTCCCGGTGAAAAAGTGCCGGTAGACGGAAAAGTACTTCAAGGACGTTCTGCAATCAATGAATCCTTTCTAAGCGGAGAGGCCATGCCGGTAGACAAAATCCCGGGGAATACGGTGTATGCCGGCACTCTCAATACCTCGGGCCGACTGGTCGTCCAAGCTCTTCGAGTGGCTGAAGACACGATTTTGGCTCAAACCGCCCGCTTTGTAAAAGCCGCACAAGGAGCCCAAGGACAATGGCGAAGGTTAGCCGACAGAGTTTTGCGGGTTTTCGTCCCGGCCGTCCTAATCTTGGGCATTCTAACCTTTGGCTATTGGGAACTGATGGCTCGAGCCGGCATGGCCCACTCCTTACTCAACATGATCGCTGTCTTCGTGATTGCCTGCCCTTGCGCCTTGAGCGTAGCCACTCCCTTAGCCGTGTTAGCAGGCGCTCAAAGACTGGGAGGATATGGGATGTTGCTGCGCAGCGACGATAGCTTGGAACGCGCCAGCAATGTTGATGTAGTAATCATGGACAAAACGGGCACTTTAACCACGGGTCAAATGACCTTAACAGAGTTTTGGCCCCAAAAACCTGAGATCATGCAATGCGTCGCATCCCTGGAAATTGCATCCGAACACCCTGTGGCCACGGCCGTCTCCAAATATTTCGAGCAACAGAGCATCTCCTTGCTCCCTATCGAAGATTTCACCGAACAGCCGGGTTGGGGAATTCAAGGGCGTGTGGCCGGTCATTTCGTTCAGATAGGGCAGCCGGACAACCAAGAAATCTGGCCCGAAGCATTGAATCAACTGCATGCGCAATGGCAAGACGAGGGACGGACCACTGCCAAGGTAGTCATAGACGGAAAAATTGAGGCGGTTTTCAGTGTGGAAGACCGTCCCAGGAATCAGGCCAAAGAATCTATTCAAGAATTATTCCAACAGGGAATTGATGTGATTATGGCTACCGGAGACTCTGAGGACACGGCCAGAGTTCTCGCAGAGAAATTGGGAATCCATCGTTATTTTTCAAGGCAAAAACCCGTGGACAAAGCCGAAATCGTGGAAAGGCTAACGAAGGAAGGACATCATGTCGCTTTTGTCGGTGACGGGATCAATGATGCGCCCGCATTAGTCAAAGCTCATTTGGGAATCGCAATGGGCAGCGGATCGGATATCGCCATCGAAGCAGGACATCTCACCATGACTCGCCCTAACTTAATGGCTCTGAGTGACACGTTAACTACGGGCAAGCAAGTCACGCGGATCATAAAACAGAATCTCCTGTGGGCCTTGCTTTATAATGCCTTGGCCCTGCCTGCGGCGGCATTGGGATATACGGGTCCGTTTATCGCCGCGATCGCTATGTTATTGTCATCTGCCTTTGTCTTGACAAACTCTCTACGCATTCTCGGATTTTCACCAAAACGATATATTGTGGGCACCAGTGTGGCTCTCAGCGTCGGTACGAGTCTCGCCCTTCTGGCTTGGTTTGGTTTATGAGTGCAAGAAGAGGGTAAACGCTCTTTCGCATGGGCATCCATCGCACCAGACAGGGGCTAACTACCCTAGATTCAATCTTGATCTGGGAATCGGTACCAAGTGGTTTAAAAATAAATTTTTCCGTTAAAACTTTGTCCCGATTTATATCGGGACAAAGAGTCCACCACTGCAAGATCCGTATCTTTCATTGGACAAAAGTGCTACAGCGGCAATTCGGCTAAGGGAGAAGCTAAGGATGGCAAAGGGTCAAGAAATTCGTTGCCGAGGAGTCGGGTATAACCCGGATCCGACACGGGACAGATGGGGCGTTTTGATGCATTTCGTGTTGACCAGCCTAAAAGATTCTACTGAGACCATTTTAAACGACGCAAACGAAAGCAAGCCGCGATAGGCGGATCCTCTTGCCCCACTGAGGGAGTGTTGGTAATGTTTAACCCCCTCTGGACAATCGGCTGAATCTGATTCGAAACGCGAAATATTATGTTCCACAATTGTAATTTGTGATGCATAGAAAGGCGTGCCGCTCCCACGACAGGCCATGCCGATCCTACCGCAAGCTGCCAAATAAGGCGTCCTAATGGCCAACTACTGCCCCTCTTCCAAACCTTAAATAAATACCGACCGCCACTTGTTAAGCGGGATGGTCGTTATGCCAAGTTGGTGATGGCGTTAGTTATGATGGATCGACAAAATTTCGGGGGAATATCCAAAGTGCCGTAAGAGACTTTTTGCCTGTTTAATTGTTGCAACTCGGCTGTGAGCCGATTCTATAAATAGACCGTTCGATAGCTTCTTGGGACCTCGAAAGGGGTTGTTATTATACGGGTGTACCGGTCGTTCACTCACGAGATACCGTTTAGAACCAATTTTTATTGGAACGTCCGTCTTGCGGAGCTTGCCCTGGTTAATGAGCCACTCCGCCGTAATTAACAGAATGTCATAGACATATTTTACGGAATGCACCTTACCACTAATCGATACGGCTCGCAGATCATTTTCTGTTCCGAGCGGATCATCCTGATCAGGCGTCGCGTTATCAGAGGATTCGTAGTGTACTAGTGCCTCAACCTTCTCTGTGAGATAATCTTGAAGTTCTTCAAGGCTGAAATCAAATTCTGGATATGCATCTCGTAATAGATCCCTAACCACCGGAGAGATAGCCATCCCCAATTGGATCGGATCCGCTAATATTGAGTTCCAGACTTCCTCAACTAGTTGAGCTTTTTTGATAAGCGCATCCAGTTGTGAAATATTCTTTCGATGCAACATTAATAGTTTTCTCAAAATGGTATTCGTTGTTTCGTTTTCTAGGTCGACCGTCCAAATAGTCCTATCCGTCGAACGCGTTCCTTGCTTAAAGGATATGGCCAAAAGCCAAACAACACCATTTGTTAACACGCCGTATTGTGTTCCCTGTTCGAAGGCATATTTCATCAATTGGTTTATCCACTTGTGATTCCCCACGTCTTCGTTCCCGTTTTTAGCTTCTAAGAACAACGTCGGAGTCGAGTTCACCATGAGGGCGTAATCCGGCACTCCCTCCTCCAACCGTAAATGCGGAACGACCTGCTCGGGGTCCTCTGGGTCCCAACCTAACGCCCGCAAAATCGGGTTGATGAGCTGCTCCCGGACGGCCATTTCATTCTGCTGATATAGTTGCCGATGTTGTTTAATGCGACTTGTCACCATTTGACACGTACTAAAAAAGTCATCCAAAGTCGAATTGCACCTCTTATTTTGAGTTATTTATTATATCGTAACTCACAGCCTGACACCTTTCATCTTTAAGGGATGCGTCAAATCCACTTTTTAGTGGCCAATTTTCGGGCGTAGGCGCGTGCTAGCCCAGGGGATGGGTGCCCAGATCACTGTACAGACCCACCGATGCTGTGCCCCAAGAGCAACGTGGGTCTCTTATTGGAGTGATCATTGGAGGATAAAATTCCCACCGTTTAACAGCCTTTCAATCCATTGCTTGCCCGGCTTTCCCGTATAATGGATCTATGATACATCGACTGTCAAAAAGGCACATGGTATAAGAATATAAATATGAGAATTGTTCAAAAAATCTCGGTGGGTTCATATCACCAATATGGAATTCCTACCCAAATTTGCCGATGTAACTCGGCTGCAAAATCCTGTTAATTGAGGTCATCTGGTGAATCAACTAAAGGAGTACGCGATATGCCCGGTAGCCAAAACCCCATGCGGACGATTCCCCTATATGTAGTTAATTGCTATTGGAATAAGCACTATCCAAACTTTCTGGAGGTTTGAAAAATATGGGCATGAACGTTGTCGGCCCTGACGTAGGGGACGTGACAGTCCAATGCTCACGACTACCATGACGATATTGCGATACACACGAGTGATATCTTTCACTTCTCATTATCATGCTCCGCCGATATCCCCTCATTTCATAACCCGAGTTCAGTGGGTGCATTATCGTCAAGCAGTGTACCGCGGTTATCCAAAGAGACCGCAATTGTTAACACAGCAAACACTTGCTGTGATCGACAAGTTGAGATACAAAAAGAACTTCTTATAGTGTCAGGATCATCTGCGTTTCGCCATCAATAAGAGTGGGTGGAATGATATGCCCAATAGGGTAATATCTTTAGTCGTAAAGACTCAACGTGGTCGACTCAATTTTTCGAAAATGTCCGCTCAAAGTGGCGTGGGCGTAAGATACATCGCGGTGCTGTATGTAATCTATCATCTCACTCATTCTCCGCTAGCGATCGGTGCCACTTTGGGAATTCCTTCGGTCACGCAAATTCTATTGGCCCCCGTTGGAGGAATCGCCGCCGACTATATCCACCGCCCAAGGTTTATCGCGATGCTTTATGGCTTATCCGGATTGACTTTGGGAGTCCTATGGTTCTTTTTGCTAAGTAATGCCTCTTTGCCTTCGTCGATTCTTCCTGAGGTTTACGCTCTCTATGGAATCACAGCTGCAGCAGATACTCTTGTGGGTCCGGCCTATGCCACATGGATGACCGATTGGGTTGCCGAAGGCGCTTTAGTGCGGTGGGAAGGCATGGTGAATGCCTTGAGTCAGGCAGCTTGGTCTTCAGAGTTCTTTTAACCGGATTCACCATCACCGACCTCGGCCCGGAAGCATGGCTGCTGATCAGCGCAACGCTCTTTATGATCGCCGCATTCATGATGGTTTATCAGTTTGAACCCCGTAGGACCGAGTCCAACCGGACGGTGCGCACAACATGGACATTACCGGCAATACGCCAAATGATCGATTCCTTATTTTTGGCTGGGAAGCATTTCGGGACTCACCCCTTTCTCTGGGCCTTTGTCTTAATAATTGGCCTGAGCAACGTTCCTCATAACATGTTACTGTCCTTACCGTTCTTTTTGTCCATGCATCTTCGCCACGGATATAGTGGCTTCAGCGTTCTGGAGGCCTGTGTTGTCGTCGGTTCGGTCTTGGGCAACCTCTGGATTGCCAAACGGATCGCGATACACCGCATTAGAGACTTGCTCGTTCTCGCTTTTTTCACGCAAAGTGTCATTTGCCTGATTCTCTGGATGGGATCCAGATCGTCCTTTATAACCGTTTTGATATTACTGACTCTGTACGGAAGCACCGATGCCTTATTTACCCCAGCCTACGCGCATTTGAGCGCCGCGGCTCCACAACGTGTTCGCGGCCAAGTGCTGGGGTTATTTAACGTGATAGCCTTACTGGCCACGCCAATCGGCACTGTCGGTCTGGGGTGGTTACTCACAATCAGTTCTCTCGCCCACATTATATTAGGCTTGATGGTAGCGTTTGGGGCCCTAGCATTTCTTAGCCATCGCATGGCCGCATTGAAATACGACATACAATATAAGGACTGAGGGGTGAATATTAAGCCGGAGGATTGAACGAGAGAAAGACAGGGCAATAGGATGAGGACCGGTCAGTGGGAATTTTAGCCCTTATAAGGTTTGATCTTGTGTTGTTAATGAAAATAATTATCATTATTATTAATATCAAAATTGGGTCTTCGAAAAGAAATCGTAAAGGAGTCACAACCCGTGCTTGCTACCCTGGTTATTTTTGCCCGAGAATCTCTGGAGGCGAGCTTAATTGTCGCCATTATCTTCGGTTACCTTAAACAGAGTGCTGCTCCCGGGCCTTTGTATCATCAAGTGTGGTGGGGTATAGGCACTGCGCTTGTGATTGATTCCGTCTTAGGAGTGGGAATTTGGATCACGATTCATGCATACAGCGGCACAATCTTGCAGACGGAATTGGAGGGTGCAATGTATATCGCGGCCGCTGTGTTTTTAACCGGCATGAGTTTTTGGATGAAACGTGAAAGCCCGGCGCTTAAGCACCATCTGCAAGGAGCCGTGGAACACTCAGTGGATCGCAAGGGATGGGCACTGGCTATCCTTGCGGGAATCACCGTCGGCCGCGAAGGACTGGAAACGGTTGTTTTCGCATTGGCTCTCAGTTTTCATACAACACCCCTTTCCATGCTGACGGGAGCGTCATTGGGCCTTATCCTGGGCGTCTATCTCAGCTATGGAGTCTATCGCCTGGGCGGCAGTATTTCGCTCAAAAAGTTTTTTGAGGTCTTTGGAACCCTTCTGTTGATTTTTGCCGCAGCTTTAATTTCCGATGGCATTGAAAACTTCCAGCAAATTCGCTGGATTCCCGGTGCCCACCTGATTTTATGGCACTCCGGGGTAATTCTCCCGGAATCGAGTGTGCTCGGAGATATTCTCCACACATTTTTAGGTTACGCCGAGTCGCCTACCTTCTTGCAAATGCTGGCTTATGCCATTTTTCTCGTCATTACGGTGCCGTGGTATTTAAGATCTCGGCTCCCATCGCCCTCAAAAATAGCCCGGAAATGAAAAGTCGGCATTCCGCGACAGGGGACACGGCTCATTAAAACTACCAAATATTATCCTTCCACAATTAAGACTGGGATTCGTCTTTAGTCGCATCGTTATGGCGGTTAAGCCATGTTTCGGCCGCTTCTAATTGTTCTTGAACGCGGTGGGGGGCCGTGGCCATGGATTGCTGACGCTTGATTACCAAATCAGCGGCTGTGAGATGATTCAGCCACTCGGGATCGACCGCCGGCGCGATCTCTTTAAGCCAGTCACGTTCCATTTCTTGAAAGCTCTTACCCGATCCTTCCAAAAACCCCACAATGCGTCCTACCAAGTGATGCGCCTCACGAAAGGTCATGCCGTGTGTCACCAACAAATCTGCCAAATCGGTTGCCGCTGTGAAATCCTGGCCCAGGCGTTTTTTAATTTGCCCGCGCTGAACACTCAGGGTTCTTAACATGCCGGGCACTACGGCTAATATACCGGTCATCGTATCCACGACGTCAAATACGGCTTCTTTATCTTCTTGCATATCCGAGTCATAGGCTAGGGGCAGACCTTTCATGGTCGTAAACAGCCCCTGCATGCGGCCAAGCACGCGTCCTGTTTTTCCTCGCGTCAGTTCGGCCACGTCCGCGTTGCGCTTTTGGGGCATAATGGAAGACCCGGTGGAGTATTCATCGGCAATTCGAATATAGCCGAATTCCTGCGTCGACCATATGACGAGTTCTTCCGCCAAACGGCTCATATGGACCATCACCAAAGAAGCCCAGCTCAAAAACTCCATCAAGAAGTCCCGATCCGAGACCGCATCAATAGAATTATCATAAACTGATTTCAGAGCTAAAAGCTCGCGAGTCCTTTCGGGGCTGGTCGGATAGGGAGTCCCACTTAGCGCTCCCGCCCCCAACGGCGAACAATTAGTTCTTTCGTGCCATTGCTCCAGCCTTTCATAATCGCGAACAAACATACTCTTATATGCCATCCAATGATGAGACAACAATACCGGCTGAGCCGGTTGCATATGCGTATAGCCGGGAATAATCACATCCAAGTCATTGCGGGCACGCTCGACCAAAGAGGCTATCATATCATGAAGAGCAGCTTTCAATCCGGAACCGACATCCAGCATATACAAGTGCATGTCCAATGCAACTTGGTCATTGCGACTGCGAGCGGTATGCAGCATGCCGCTCACGGGACCAATCAGTTCATTAAGGCGCCCTTCCACGTTCATGTGCACATCTTCCCACTCTAAACGGGGAGAGAGCCGCGCCGTTTGCCATTCCTCCAACACCTGCTTCAATCCGGAAATAATCGTCTCGGCAGCGTCATGGGCAATGACACCTTGTTCAGCCAACATCGTAACATGTGCTATCGAACCTTCGACATCAAAAGGCAAAAGACGCCAGTCAAAGGATACGGAGGCGGTAAAATGGGCTGCTCTCTGATCCATATGCGTTTTCAACCTGGGACTTCGGGCCATGTCCATTATCTTTCACCCCGCTTGTGCAACAGGTGATAGCGCACGGCTAAGGGCAGCCCAAAGAGATGGATGAAGCCTTGGGCATCTTGATGATCATACTCCCCGCCGTCAAATGTCGCTAAATCTGCCGAGTATAAGGAAAAAGGAGAGCTTTGAGCATGGGCGGTGACCATTCCCTTGTAAAGCATTAACTCACAATCTCCCGTAACCACACAATTGGCCTTGTCAACAAATGCCATCAAGGATTCCCGAAGAGAGGAAAACCACAATCCATCGTAGATAAGCCTTGCCAATCTCTGGGCCACACTTTGCGCAAATGCCATAGTCTCCCGGTCCCACGTAAGCGATGTCAGACCCTGACGGGCCGCATAAAGAATCGTTCCCCCCGGTGTTTCATAAACTCCTCGGGATTTCATTCCCACTAATCGATTTTCGACCATACTCACACGTCCGATCCCATGTTTTGCCCCTAAGTTATTCACCGTTTCCATCAATTCCACGGGGCTTTGGGGAATACCGTTTATGCTCACGGGAACGCCCGCTTCAAAGCCTACACGCACCCATTCCGGTGAATCGGGTGCTGTCGTGGGATCTGTCGTCCAACTATAGACGTCGGGCGGTGTTCTCACCCCGGGATCTTCCAGCATTCCCCCTTCGTGGCTAATATGCCACAGATTCTGATCGCGGGAGTAAGGGCTTGAAGGGGTGGCGGACACGGGAATATTACGTGCTTGCGCATAAGCCATGGCTTCATTCCGGCCTGTAATGTTCCATTCGCGCCAAGGAGCGATGACTTTCAGATCCGGTGCCCATGCCATCACGCCTAATTCGAATCTCACTTGATCATTGCCTTTGCCGGTAGCCCCATGGCTGACGGCAGATGCCCCCACCTCTCGCGCCACTTCCACCAAATGTTTGGCAATAAGAGGTCTGGCAATGGCCGTTCCCAATAAATAGACGTTTTCATAAATGGCCTCGGCTTTCAGCATAGGAAAGGCATATTGAGTGAGAAACTCTTCTTGCAAATCCCTAATCACCACGTCATGGGCTCCGGAATGCATAGCTTTCTCGCCGATTTGCGTCAAGTCACCCCCTTGTCCCACATCCGCTACGAAAGCCACAACCTTGACACCGTAATTTTCCTTGAGCCAGGGTATGATAATCGAAGTATCGAGCCCTCCAGAATAAGCCAATACAACCGTGTCATCGGCTTTGACGCCATCTATCATTTGCTTACGCTCCTTCGCGTTGTTCTCGGGTCAGTTGCAAAACCTGGGTCATGATATGGAAAAAGGCGCCAATCGCCTCTTCGTTAACGATCAGAGGGGGCAACAGTCGAATCACATCCGGCTGAGGAGCATTAACAATGAGACCACGGTCTAAAGCTTGTGCGGCAATTGGAGATGACGGAACGCTTACCAAAAGTCCCCACATAAGACCTTGACCCCGGTAGCCTAAGACGAGGTCAGGAAAGTCTCGTTGCAGTGATCCTAATGTCTCTTCCAAAACCCCAGCCATTTTGCGTATATGCTCCAACCCTTCGGCTTCCAGCCAGTCTATCACGGCCAAAGCCATCTGTGATGCCAAAGGGTTGCCTCCAAAGGTCGAACCATGTTCTCCTGGCAAAAAATGGCTGGCGACGTGTTCTTGAGCCAGCATCCCACCTATCGGAATGCCTCCCCCCAGCCCTTTGGCCACTGTGATTATATCGGGTTCAATATCTTCACTTTGAAACGCGAACCACTGAGCCGTTCTCCCCATTCCCGTCTGAATTTCATCGATTAACACCAAACATCCGGCTTCCTTTGCCAATTTCGCCCCCTGGGACAAATATCCCCTGGGCAATGGGACGACTCCCCCTTCTCCTTGAATCGGCTCCATCATGACGCCACAAGGATGAAATTGGTCTATTGCCTCCTCCAAGGCCGACAAACTTCCTGCCTCAACTTCGTAGAAATCGGGAACCAAAGGGGCAAAAGGGTCTTGATAGCGAGGGACAAATGTTGCCGATAATGATCCCATGGTTCTTCCGTGAAACCCATTCGTGAGACTCAAAATCGCCGAACGGCCAACACTCTTTCCATATCGCCGCATCAGTTTAATGCCCGCTTCGTTGGCTTCAGTGCCGCTATTCACCCACAAAGACAGGTAGCCCCCGGTTAATTCCGCTATTTTATTACTAAGCTCTATGCCCGGATTATGCCAAAATAAATTCGAAGTATGCAACAGGTTTTGACTCTTATCAAAAGCCTTTAATATCCGTTCATGACCATAGCCTAAGGAATTCACCCCGATGCCCGCGAGAAAATCCCAATAATGCTTTCCATTCACATCCCATACTTCCGCACCCTGCCCGTGGCTTAAAGTCACTGGATATCGTCCGTACACAGGGATAAGATGATTCTTATCCATAATCTGCTCCTTTCATGGGATCTATTGCAACAAACGTTTGACTCTCGCCCCTTTCACCTAGCAAAGTGCTGGAAAAAATGAGCTCAAAAAATCCGGGTTGCCGGTTGGGGCCCGTAAAAGGATCCGATGATAACCTCCGACACTCCGCGGTCCAAGGCCCTCCAAGCGGCTCGCAATTTGGGAATCATACCGCCTGTCGCCTGTCCCGACCGAATCCATTGGTCGATTTCCTCCCGAGGCAGTTCGGTAACGACCTCACTGGCTGTCGGATGAACCCGAAGCCCGCCCAAAACCGTATAGAATATCAGCAGGTCCGCTTCCATTGCCGACGCAACAGCCTCGGCCACGCCATCGCCGTTGCAATTGAGGATTTCTTGATGATCTGGCGTAGGGGCCAAGGGTGCTATCACCGGAATCATGCCCTGGGACCAGAACATCTGAAGAAACTCCGTCCGAACATAGGTGATCGTTCCCACCAACCCTAAATCATAGGGCTGCAAGTGTTCGGCCTTCATGAACGAGCCATCCATACCACTAAGTCCCACTGCCTGAAATCCATCCTCGGCCAACCTATTCACCAACGCTGCATTGATTTCTCCACGCAAGATGCGCACAACTGTTTGGAGGATTTCAGGACTGGTCACGCGCTGGCCTTGATAAAATTTCACCGGAACCTGCGCCTTATGAAGGCTTTTGGAAATTGTCGAACCGCCCCCATGAACAATAGCAACGTGATGACCCGCCTCGAGAAAATTGTGAAGTTCCGTCATCCAAGGAGGCGTACGGTCGATATCCGTCAGCACACTGCCCCCAATCTTCATGACGATACGCATTCACATTCACCCTTTACTCCGTTAGTCAGGTGCGGTACTGCGCGTTGATTTCGACATAACGGTGCGTCAAATCACAGCCCCACGCCTCTTCCGAGCACGATCCTTGCCCTAAATCGACAACAATAACCACTTCATGAAGGCCCATTGCCGCTTTCGCTTGAGTTTCGTCGAATGCGACGGGAACCCCGTGGCGAAACAAGTCCACCAATCCGACAGCAATACTCACCCGATCCATCTCAAAGGGATCACCCACCGTGCCAATAGCTGCCAAAATTCGCCCCCAATTGGGATCTTGTCCATAGACGGCAGCTTTGACAAGGTTGGATCGCACGACCGCACGAGCTTTTTGGGCTGCATCCGTTCCCGATGCGGCACCTTCTATTCGGCAAGTGACGAGGCGACTGGCACCTTCTCCGTCGGCGGCAATCATACGCGCCGTTTGGCGCAAAAGATGTGTTAACGCATATTGAAAGCGAGAAATCGCCTCCGTTGTCTTAATGGACACATGGCTCGACTTATTGGCCAGCATAAGTACGGTGTCGTTGGTGGAGGAATCGCCATCCACAGAAACCCGGTGAAAACTGCCATCGACAGCATGGCGCAACAACTCGTCCTGTACCGGTTTTTCCACATCTGCATCGGTGGTGATGAAGGCCAGCATCGTACCCATATTAGGGTGGATCATTCCGGATCCCTTCGCCATAACCCCTAATCGCACTCGTCCCTCGGGCAATTCGATTTCTGCAGCCAGAATTTTGGGTACTTGGTCGGTGGTGAGAATCGCTTCTCCGGCCATTTTACCGCCGGCCGGAGCGTTGGCATTCCAATGTTCGAGAAGTGTGTCAATCCCTAAAGACACCTTATTCATCGGTAAAGGCACCCCAATGACACCGGTCGAAGCCAGAGCCACATACCGAGAGGGCACTTTCAAGCCGTCGGCGGTTCTGTTTTGAATCCATTTGGCGTCTCTCTCGCCTTCGGGACCGTTAGCGGCATTAGCGTTGCCTGCGTTGACGATGATTGCCTGGCATAATCCCCGTTCGACCGTCTTTCTTGTCAACAAAACCGGCCAGGCTTTAACTTGATTGGTTGTAAAAAGACCGGAAATCACTGCCGGCCGGGTGGACCAAATCAAGGCCATATCCGGACGCCCCGCAATAATACCGGATTCGGCGGCAAAGACTGCAAATCCCGCCGGAATATCGACACTTCCCTCGATCCAACTCATATGTGACAAAGGGGGCTCAATAACCTCGTTAAACATTGCTCCTATCACTCCAAACCCAATTCCATCGGCCATCCCATCCAGCGGTTGACATGCTGCACCGCTTGACCCGCGGCGCCTTTTTGTAAATTATCCAGAACCGAGTACAAGACCAGCGTCTGGGAGCGGTCATCAAGCGCCGCTCCCAGTTCCACCCGGTTCGTACCCCTGACTCGACGGGTATGGGGCTTCTGCCCGTCTGTCAAAATCGTCACAAAGGAATTGTGGATATAACGCTCCTTCCAGATATCCATCACGTCTTGGGATGTCAAGAGACTGTGCGGAATATATATCGTAAGTTCAATTCCTCGCGACATGGGCATGTAATGCGGTTGAAAGAGAACACGGGCACTCGTAAGCTGCTCCATTTCCAAGGTGTGACGATGTTTGCCGGGATCGTTGTAAGGCGTAACATTTTCAGCCATCTCCGCCATCATTAAATCTTCCCTGGGTGTTCTCCCCGCCCCGCTTAAACCCGACTTGCCGTCAACAATAAGAAACGGATGAGACACGCCATGAGCCACTAAAGGCCCCACCGCCGCATAAAAAGCCGTAGGGTAGCACCCAGGATTGCCCAAAATTTTCATAGTTTTGGGATAGGACATGTCCGGGTCATCCGCATATCCCGCTCGAGATACAGGGATTAAATCCGGTGCAGGGTGGGAACCATAAGCTTGTTCATAAATGGCAGGGTCGGGAAAACGGAAATCGGCGGAAAAATCCACTATCCGCGCTCCTTGCGTCACCCATTGTGCAAAATAGGGCACCGCTTGCTTCGGACCTTGACAACTAAACACCCATTCGGGCTCACTCATTAGAACATCCTCAATGCCCGCAAATTCCCTAGGACCCCGGGTCAAAAACGGAAACAGAAGACGCACATCCTCTCCTCTTTGCCGAGCGGACGTCAGGGCCACAATATCAAACTCCGGATGTCTCGAAAGAATTTTCACAACTTCCTGTCCCGCATATCCCGTGGCTCCCACAACCGCAACACGCATGTTGTCACCTCAAGAATTATTATACACACTGATGCATGTTTATTCCAATAGAGAATCTGTTTACGTCCGAAAACCGAAGGATAAGTTGAGGTCTTAGATGTTTTCTTTTGCTGAAACAGACGCTTGGTCGTCTTTTCTGACAGATTACCCAGATACACCGGTAAAAGATATCTCGCAAAATGAGGCAATTCCAAAAATAAAGCTCCAAACCGCTAGCGGTGTCTCTATAACAGCATAGTACCCTTTTGAGCGATTCGGCTAAGAGTAGCGCCGGCAATCCTGTGCTCTCTTTCATCTGATAACCGGAACCGCTCTCAGGCTTGAGATACGGCTCCACTGGGTCCACTGGGAAGGAAAGGATCTCTGGGGCACGGCCTCCACCGTTCCGCATCCGATCAGATTTCCCCCAAGAACCCGGTATTTCTGCCAAAACCCGGCCCAGTCACCAACATCATCACTGATAACGTGGAGGACACAAAATCTGGAGGAGAGCAGACATGTCGCGACATTTCGCAAGCACTCCCCCTTGAGATCGCACTGTATGCCTGGAGTACTCGTGGGCATATCGGTAGATATTTTGAGGCGCAAGGCCCTTTTGAGTTGGTTAATTGTCAGCTATGCGGTGCGATGATGATCCGGTGCGGAGTATCTTTCGCAATTGTCGGTATGCTTCGGACAATTGATCGTTAACCACCATGATATCGGCCAAGGCCTTAACTGTCCGGGATTCTCCGTCAATAGCTCGCAAACGCAAGATCATTTCGTCATCCTTTGTACCACGGTCTTTGAGGCGCTGACGCAGACTGTCTGGTGACGGCGGCAGAATGCCGATAATCGTTACTTGGTCCGGCCACAAAACTTTTATCCGGTCCGCCCCACCATACCCCAAGGAAATTAAGGCTGTGCGCTCGGATTGGAGAGCTCGTGACAATTCCCGAACGAGTACCCCATACCGATGGCCGTGAATCCATTCGCTTTCGACAAATTCGCCCTTTAAGTCCAGACTAGTAAATTCATCTAGTGTAAAAAAGAAATAGTCCTGCCCCGGAGTTTCATGAGAACGCGGGGCGCGCGTTGTACAGGTAATGATGCGATCTGCAATTCCCTCGCCTTGCGCCATACTGGCTAATGTGGTTTTCCCCACGCCGCTCGGTCCAATCAGGACGAAAATTCGACCCGTCATAGTTCTTTCCCCCAGAGACCCTCGTAATCGTCACCTATCGCTTTGGGAATGCCTTGGACAAATGATGTAGAAGGTTCATGTTGCAGGACTGACAAAGAACAATTGCGATCAAATCTCTCGGAGCGGATCGTCGTGACGATTTCACTGAAAGTCTCTGGTAGTGGATGAATAATGCGCGCATCAACGTATCGTAACATCAGCATCATTACCACTTTCCTGAATCGGTTCAATCGTTACCCGGCCATCATCCGATACGCGCCAAATAATTGTGCTGCCTTGGTGCAAGTTTAAAG
Source organism: Bacillota bacterium (assembly GCA_021821465.1). GTDB lineage: Bacteria > Bacillota > Sulfobacillia > Sulfobacillales > Sulfobacillaceae > Sulfobacillus. The sequence goes on along the minus strand of JAKACM010000013.1, from coordinate 1,661 downwards.
CTTTTCTCACCACTAAGGGTACCGTTGTTTGAAATCGCGGACCGGTTACTGAGGTTGCTTTGGTTGTACTCATGGCACACCACCTTAAATCAAGAGTTTCATGATATTCTTGATTATATCATGCACCCCAGTGAATTTCTACGAAATCGCGAATTTCGATCCCTGATAACAACATCCCTTCTCTCTTCGAATGCCGATATCAGAACTGCTCCCATTTAGTAAAACTAGCCACATAGTCGAATAGCAACTGAAGGTCAAACTCAGTATCCAAACGACTTGCGCAAGGAGTGATATATGTTGTTGTTTGGTGTCGCACGAGTTCCATATCCCAATTTGGGTTCCCTTTTACTGCCGCATATCATTGTCTTTGGGCGGGTATTCTAATTCAGGTCCTAAGGGACAAGGAGCAGAAGGGAGTCAGGGATGTGGAGGAGCTACTAACTTTATTGTATCGCACAGCCATCTTATGGATGGTGGCGTTGATTGTTTTTCGTATGATGGGGAAAAGAACTCTGGCGAAATTGGGGCCGTTCGATTTTGCCGTCATTATCATGATCGGAGAAGCGGTGGCCATAGGCATGCAGGATGCAAAGACTCCTTTAGTGAACGCCATCGGAATCACCGTGCTCTTAGGGTTATTGCAGTATTTGCTCACATGGCTGAATGTTCGGTACCGATGGCTGGAAAAGATCACACAAGGAACATCTACCTTGTTAGTGGAGCAAGGCCACGTGAAGCAACGAGAAATGAAAAAAGAACGGGTTTCCGACCCGGATTTGTACATGGAGCTGAGAAAAAAGGACATAACGTTGGATAAGATTGAAGAAGCGCGGTTGGAGCCAACGGGAGACATTTCCGTAAAAAAGAAAACATCGGGGTCGGAAAAAACCGGAAGTGAGGGCAACGGTTAGTTAAGAATCGATATAGACATTAAGGCGATATCTATGTGTGACTGTTAAATTCCACAATGGAGCGAAGTCTCAATGTCCCACGCTTCCCGGATGACGACCCATGATTGCGGCTCCCCAATGAGGTGAAGAACCGAGAATTGTTTCCAGATATTTCGCAAGCGGTGGTCAAGAAATATAGGACCGGTATCGACCACTATCCAATAATCCCATGCTCGATGTTCGGCCCAAACTACCGGGATCCAATCCACATGAGTGGGGTAAGCCAGTCGTCGCCTCACCGAATGAGTCAGACCCCATCCGAGGGCATCGGGCGGGGGTGTGGGGATAAAGGCAATCCCTTCAAGTAGTGGCATAGTTTCCGGCATTGAAAAATCCTCCCTCTCTAAGAAAAGACCTGGGACTCACCTTCAAGGGATTACGGTGCTGCCATGTCTGGATCGATGCGAAATTCCATCCCCTTTAATAGTCCTATAGGCTCCAAGGACATCGGGATCTCTCCTGAAAAAATTGTCACAAGGAGCATGCAACGAAAGATAATGTAATCACCCGGTCGGACGGCTTGTGTTGCGAGTGATGCCAATTTCCACGGCAAAATTTTTTGCGGGAACAAAGATCTGACTAGTTGCGTACTGCAGTGAATAGCGTGATCACCGTAAAAGGTCAGATCGTATGTTTGTGTATACTTCCATAATAGCTGTGGAAAATCATGCCCGCGATAATGACGATAATTCCCAATATTGCTTGGGGTGA
>JAKACM010000094.1 GCA_021821465.1 Bacillota bacterium | reverse complement strand
TTTGACCTGAATAAGTATGCTCCGGAGAGGGACTCGACAACACTACCCTTACACACCGCCAATGGCTAAAACCCTGGCCTCATCACCGTTTGCGGCCTTGGCTGGACATTAACGGCGAAACTCCAGTTTAACACATCATTTTCTGAAATGATCGCCCACTAAAATTGTCGTCAATCCCTTCATTAAATATGGATGCCCTAAAAGCGCTCGTTTTAGCACGGTGAGTGCTCACTGACGTGGGGAGAAGTTTGCTCTAAATAAAGAGTATCCTTGGCGCGTTAGAGCGTTACCAGACATGAGATCGACAATCCCCCGCCATAGAAGCATCAGAAAGCCAATATTACCCAACCAATAATGGCCGCGATCGCGATGAAGAGAGGACACCAATTCCGCAACGCTTACCCAGTATCATCCTATGATTGACATCCAAAATGGGCGGTGTGCCAAATGCGGCCTCTAACTAGGGTTCGATTCCGTCTGGGCACTTCTTCCACAAATCACTTTTCGCGGACCATATCAAATGGCCCGCGAAATTGTACCAATCATCAGGACTTACAGTTTTTCAGAGACACATTTCATCTGCATAAACAATAACAAGTAGTCGGGGCTTCCTGTCTTGGAGTCTGTTCCAGACATATTAAACCCTCCAAATGGATGAGCGCCCACTATTGCCCCCGTGCATTTGCGGTTAACATAGAGGTTGCCCACATGAAATTCTTCGGAGGCTTCCGCAATACGCTCCCGGCCTGCTGTGTAAACCGATCCCGTCAATCCATAGTCAGTATCGTTGGCAATACGCAAAGCATCATCCCAATCTTTGGCACGAATGATCGCCAAAACTGGGCCAAAGATCTCTTCTTGTTCCATCCTGCTGCCGGGTTCAACCTCAGAGAAAACTGTCGGTGGCAGAAAATACCCGGCTTCGTCCAAGGTCGTACCTCCCGTCTGCAATTTTGCGTTGTCCTTTCCCCATTGGATATACCCAAGAATTTTTTCATAAGCTTTATCATCAATCACCGGCCCCACGTCATTAGTCAAATTTTCGGAAGGACCGAGGCGCAGTTTCTTCGTACGCTCAACAACCTTTGTCAAAAGTAAGTCATATACATCATCAACGATAATGGCCCGAGAACACGCCGAACATTTTTGTCCCTGAAAACCAAATGCAGAGCTCACAATCCCATCCGCGGCCGCATCTAAGTCCGCGGTTTCATCGACAAGAATAGCGTCTTTACCACCCATTTCAGCAATAACGCGTTTTACCCACTTTTGACCCGGTGAGGTTTCGGCGGCCAGTCTGTTTATTCTAAGGCCAACCTCACGCGAACCTGTAAAGCTGATAAAACGGATCAAAGGATGAGTCACAATGTGATCACCTATGGTTCCCCCATCTCCCGGAACAAAGTTCAGTACTCCCGAAGGCAAACCCGCTTCGCGCATAATTTCAGCAAAATGGTAACCAATTATGGGGGTAGCACTTGCGGGCTTCAGAACGACACAGTTTCCCGCGACAATGGCGCCTGAAGTCATACCGGCCAAAATGGCTAAGGGAAAATTCCACGGCGGAATAATTGCACCCACTCCGAGCGGGATATAGAACGCTCTGTCATCCTCTCCCTCCAATGGGGTTAAGGGAATATCCTGCGCAAGCCTTTCCATTTGTCGACCGTAATATTCCAAAAAATCAATGGCCTCGGCCACATCTCCTTCGGCTTCGGACCAAGTTTTCCCTGCCTCCAAAACCTCCACCGCAGACAAAAACAGCTTACGTCGGCGCATGATTGCCGCACCCCGATAAAGATAGCGGGCTCTTTCGGTTCCGGGCACTTTCTTCCAACCGGCAAAGGCTTTCCATGCCACTTCTAAGGCCCTGTCAACCAGTGCAGCATCTGCTTTAGACACTTGTCCAACTATCTGCTGGGGATTGGATGGGTTTACAGAAGAGATCTTTTGTTCCGTATCAATCCTTTCACCTCCGATAGTGAGCGGATAGGATAATCCGAATTGCGAACGTACTTCACGTAATGCCTCTTCCATTGCCTTGCGATTTTCTGAAATAGAAAAATCAGTTAATGATTCATGCTGATAAGGTTTAATTGCCATAGCACAACTGCCTCCTAGTGGATTGAACTCAGTGCTGTCTGAAATCGCGCAAAAAGTTCCGGTTGTCGGCGATCGAAGCGGATAGCATGGTTTTGAGCGACAAAAATATGTTCGGTGACGCCGCGGACGGTTTCCGACCCGCCGTCTCTGTCCTTGAATACTTGGTAAGAAAATTTCACCCGAGTTGCACTAAGCTCCGCCAAATTGACAGAGACTGTTACCTGGTCCCCCGGCTTCATCGCATGAAAAAATTGCGCTTCCGCATGTCTCACCAACAACTCAATACCCCGCGGTCTCAGTATCTTATAATAGTCCAAATTGTGGTTCTCGAGCCAACAAATTCTCGCTTCCGAAAACCAGTCAAACAAATGAGCATGATAAATAATGCCCGCAACGTCGCATTCTGCCCATCGCACTGTTGTTCGCCACGTCGCCATAAGCCACACACCCCATAACCGAAGTGATAAAAAAGACCGCGGTTACCGCGGTAATATTCCCTTTGTGCTTTGCAATATATACAATTATATGTGGTAGCCCCAAGCGGATTCGAACCGCTGTTTCCGGAATGAGGGTCCGGCGTCCTAGGCCTCTAGACTATGGGGCCAAAAAATTTGGCTGGGGGACCAGGATTCGAACCTAGGCGAGGTGATCCAGAGTCACCTATGCTACCGCTACATCATCCCCCAACGGCAGTTAATTATACTTCAGAGCCGAGAATGATTGCAAGCACGCTTGGATATTTCCAACCGTGGAAACAGACACTACCACAAAAAGGCTTGTGACACAGAGCAGATCGACGTAGACTATATGTTAGCAGGAAAGGAGTGCAACGTACATGGCAAAAAAGACTGCGGCCTGGTATGGTCATGATTTTGGCCTATCGTTTAGGATGTTTATCACAATGTTCCTGTTAGCCGCTCTTTATCTGGCATTTGTTGTAATTCTGTTGCAGATGCAGATCGATTTCTTTCTGTTGGTTATTATTATTGGCGGGTTAGCCTTAAGTCAGTACTACTTTTCCGATAATCTCGTTCTCCTCTCCACGGGTTCTAGAATCCTGTCTCCACAACAAGCACCGCGGTTAACGGCCATGGTTGAACGGTTGGCACAATTGGCCGATGTTCCCGTGCCGCGTTTAGCAGTTATGCCTACACGTATGCCCAATGCCTTTGCGACCGGACGCAGCCCTAAGCATGCGGTCATTACCGTCACTCAAGGCTTGGTCGATCAATTGTCGGACCAAGAGCTTGAGGCAGTCCTTGCCCATGAACTGACTCATATTAAGAACCGGGACGTAACGGTTATTACCATAGCCAGCTTTTTCGCCATGATTGCTTCGTTCATCGTTCAACAATTCTTCTTTTTTGGCCTGTTGGCTGAAGAAGACCGCGGACGAAGAGGCGGTCAGTTTATTATGTTAATCTGGCTGGCATCCTTAGTCGTTTGGGCCATCAGTTATGTCTTAATTCGAGCCCTTTCGCGATACCGAGAATATGCTGCCGATCGCGGCGCAGCAATTTTGACCGGTCATCCCGGATATCTGGCCAGTGCATTGCGGCAGATTAATACCATGATGAATCGGACCCCCCAACGGGATTTGCGGCAAGCGGAAAACTTTAACGCATTTTTCATCATGCCCGCTGTACGCAAGGACAGCATTATGGAAGTTTTCTCAACGCATCCATCGTTGACACACCGGATTGACCGGCTGGAAAAACTCCAAGAGGAGATGGAAAAGTAAGACAGACAGGAGGTCATGATGGGATTTTTTGACGCGCTATTTGGCCGAACTAAAATACCGGAAGGTAAAACCGACCAAATTTTTTCGCTTTCTACGGCCTTGCTTGATATCGAAACACGACTATCCAGTACATTTTCAGGCAAGGCCGCCATTATCTTGCGGACCGTTGATAATTCATCCTATGATGCACTGGAACGCGACGTCCAACAAGTGTTAACTCTAGGCGGCAAAGACATGCCCGTGACAGCACACCACGTTGATGACAGCCAGGGATACCGTTGGATCATATTCAGCGGTAAAGATCCCGAAGATGTGATAAATGCCTTACACCTCACGGCTGACATGTTGAAAGGTGCAGGCTACGGGGATAGCCTTTTGGCGGCAATGTTTGCGTTTGATCCCCCGTGGTACCTTATTTACACTTACCGTCGCGCTACCTTTTACCCTTTTGTGCCTAAGCTGTCTCATAGCCGAGACTCCTCTCGCGAATTTCGCATCGGTCAAACCTTGAAGCCTTATATGCCAATAGAAAAAGACCCGGAGCGTTGGTACGCGCTCTGGGATCCTCCGTTTTGATATCAATCAACAAGAACAAAGGATGTGGCTTGAGCCGACACATCACACAACAGGTCGGATCATTCAGGTTCGACCTGTCTTTTTTAGATTGAACCAAAGGAAGAAACAAAGAGATACTCTACATCATCATGGTTACACGGCTATCCCCGCCAAAAATCCATTCCACTGATTTACTACTCGCCTTTATTCGGAAGCTGAGGAATCACCTTTCCCCATTTCGGCTTTGAGACGGGCTAATTCATCGGAAACCGATGTGCTCCCTTTCAGTCGGTTCAACTCATCACGAATAGCATCTCCGGAAGAAGGTTCATTCAATTCCAACGCCGGAGACCCCTCGCCTAAGGAATCAATAGCCTGAGCACGTGCTTGCAAGGAGGCAGTCTTATCCTGGGCACGCTGCAAGGCCATATTGATATCCGCCATATCATCCCCAAGACCAGAAAATGCTTCGCCGATTTTAACCTGAGCCTGCGCAGCAGAGTATTGCGCTTTTATAACTTCTTTTTGCGTCCTGAAAGTTTCCACTTTAACGGACAATTTTTGTTGGGCATCTTGCAAACGATGTTCTTCCTTTTCGAGATCGGCAATTTGCGCCTGTAAGCTGTGCATCTGTCCCATGACGCCTTGCTTACGGGTTAACGCTTCCTGGGCAAGATCGTCACGGCCGGCTGCCACGGCATCACGGGCATCCTGATCCCACTGGTTGATCATCTGTTGCAGTTTGTTAAGCTGAAGCTCAATCCGCTTCTTTGATGTCACAACCTCGGCTACTCCACGACGCACCTGTTGCAACTGCTCTACCTGCTTTTGATAGGAATATTCCAAGGTTTCGCGGGGATCTTCGGCTTTGTCCAACAAGTTATTAACTTTTGATTTGAATAAGGTAGACACCCGTGCAATCAGACCCATGAGTCGAGCCTCCTCTCCTGTTTACTTTAAGTATATTCTGTTGGAGAAATCATTGTCAAAGCATTCCGTTGCATGCTGGGTCTTCAAATCTCAGGATATAGCGGCCGGACCGGAATTTTCTTGCACTAACTCGTCTTCCATTCTTCGCACGCGTGTCTTCACCGCCGCCCCTACGAAACTTGCAAACAAAGGATGAGGACGATTAGGACGCGATTGGAATTCGGGATGGAATTGAGTCCCGATAAACCACGGGTGGTTTTTGAGTTCCATAATTTCCACCAACCGCCCATCCGGCGACAAACCGGACGCAATAAATCCCGCCTCTTCCAGAATACCACGATATTGATTATTAAGCTCAAATCGATGGCGATGACGCTCAAAAATCAATGTATCCTGATAAATCGCTTGAGTCCTTGTTCCGGGACGCAAGGCACAAGGATAACTTCCCAGGCGCATGGTTCCACCCATATCGACTACCCCTTGCTGCTCAGGCATTAAGGCAATCACCGGATGGGGGGTTTCCGGCGCAAACTCCGTGGAGTTCGCGTCTTTTAATCCAGCAAGATTTCGTGCAATTTCTATCGCAGCTGCCTGCATTCCCATACACAATCCGAAATAGGGAGTGTTTGTCTCCCGTGCGTGGGTAATAGCCAAAATTTTGCCTTCGACACCACGGTATCCAAAACTGCCGGGGACCACAATCCCATCCACATCGGCTAAAAGACACTCCGGCCCTTGCAATTCCACCTCTTCCGAATCAATCCAACGTATGTCTACGTGAACATCATGGGCCAACCCCCCGTGAATGAGACTTTCCACAACACTCATATAAGCATCGTGTAAGGCTACGTACTTCCCAACCACGGCTATGGTTACACGCCCATGGAGCGAAGTGGCGCGTTTTGCCACTTGGGCCCACTCATCGAGATTTGCTGCGGGAGCCTGGATTTTGAGCCGGTCCAAAACAATATCGTCCAAACCTTCCGCCGCAAGCATCACAGGTAACTGGTAGATCGAGTCCGCATCGACATTTTGAATGACAGCACGTCGATCAACATCGCACATCAAAGCAATTTTATCGCGCAAATCACGGGACAGAGGCTTCTGAACTCGACACACAATGACATCAGGCTGAATTCCAATAGATCGCAATTCCTTCACGGAATGCTGTGTGGGTTTGGTTTTTGCTTCTCCCGCCGCATTCAAATAGGGAACTAGCGTCACATGAAGATACATTACCGAATCGCGTCCGATATCAGAACGTATTTGGCGGATAGCTTCCATGAAAGGGAGACTCTCAATATCTCCGACAGTACCCCCAATCTCCACAATAATGACCTCAGCCCCCGAAGCCTCAGCCACCCTATGAATGCGTTCTTTAATCTCATTGGTGATGTGGGGAATAACCTGGATAGTTCCACCCAAAAAGTCTCCTCGGCGCTCTTTAGTAAGAATGGACCAATAAATCCTTCCGGTCGTCACATTGTTTGCTTGTCCTAAGTTGACATCCATAAATCTTTCATAATGCCCTAAATCCAAGTCGGTCTCGGCACCGTCCTGGGTCACGAATACCTCACCATGTTGTAGGGGGCTCATGGTTCCCGGATCTACGTTGATATAAGGATCAAGCTTCAGGGCAGTGACCTTAACCCCTCGGCTCTTCAGGATCCGCCCCAAGGATGCGGCCGTAATCCCCTTCCCTAGGGATGAGACCACCCCGCCGGTAATAAATACAAACTTCGCCACAATGTCCTCTCCTTAATATCTTAACCATAAAATCTTCCATAAAGGTGCTCCTGTTCGGATTGCTAAAAGGAGAAGGAGGTCCGAAAGGTTACCCTTCGTCCTCCTCAGCGTCACCAGTGACCTCATCTATCGCCGTCTCTTGGCTGCGTTGTGAGCTTCTGGACACGGCCTTGGGCAGCCATTCTTTAAGTCCCCACATGGCATTCCCACGATATTGGAAGCGCACGTCAAGATTGATATCCGTATAAATTTTGGCAGCTTGTTTCGGTTCCCGATCCATTCCCAGTTTGCGTAGAGTCTCATCGAGGAAATCTTGGACTTCCATGGGTTCTCCGTGTTCCTTTAACACCAAATAGGCCGCTTCAGTGACTTGCATCATAACTACCCCCGTCAGACTAAATTCTTCAGTATTATACCATCTACACTTTTAAAAGGTAATATTCACCGGAAAAACCCTCACTTCGCAAATTATAGATTGATGCTCGAAACTGGTGTTTGGTGTTCAGGGCCCCTGAAACAGTCTATTTCTTACGGAAATCAAAGTTTACCAAAAAACCTTTGACCCCAGTATTTGGCGGGAACACTGGGTATATAAATTATCGGCAATCGATTGACCGTAAGATTACCCTTTGGGTACACTAACAATATGAAGTGTTTGCCTATCAAGTCAAAAGGGGTCTATCATCTGTGAAACAGCTGGGGCAGCTATTAATTGCAACCAATAAAGAGCCGCAGCTGTCGCCAACTCTTGCAGCGGCAATACAATTGGGGTTTGTTGGCGGCGTCATATTGCGTACGGATGCTATTCCTTCCGTAACCTCCTTGCAGGAACTGATCTGGAGCATTAACGAAGCGGCTCGAATAGGGAAACGGACCAAACCTGTGATACTCCTTGATCTGTCCCACTCGCCTTCCGCCTTATGGTCAATGCCGTCCCTAGGCGCCATGGCCGTCTCCGGCCAAACCGATGACGTCCATCGCATATTCAACACCATGGCACTGTTGTGGCGACAGATTGGCATTACGGGAGTCATCGGGACCGACATGGCAGATTCTGATCGGTCGTTAGATCCCTGGCGTGACAAGAAAACTAAATATTCCCAGCTTTTTGTTCGAGAGTTGCGTCTTAACGAGTTGGACTCTTTTGTCCGGATCAATGTCAATGAGATCGGGGCGGATCGGGAAGACATTCTTACCGCAATCGTCGACAGTGGGTTAAGTGGTGCCGTTTTTAACTCGCCATCTCCCTTTAGGCCTTATTCCTGGCGAGAGCATGTTAATTTCCAAGGCCTCTTGATATTAGAATCCCGCACCTGTGACTTTGTTCCCCAAAACATTCCCGCAAGTATCAACCAAGGATTTGATATGGTTGTTCTTCCGTCGGCGGATCAGGCCGACGCCGCTTATCACGCCTTGCTCGTGGGAATGAATCAGCGCCGTTTGTCTAAGCGCAAAATCTATAGCACAGCCGTCCGGATTAGATCGCTGAAAGGGTTGGATTTGCCGCTTCCTTGGAATCCTTCTGTCATTCAGCGTCCTATACAGAAATGGGCTCAGCATATTTGGGACCATTCCTTAGCCTATACCGGAAGTCCATACTCAACACCCTCTTCAAAACTTATGTTGATCGAATTTGGTCATCCCTCCCCGTTGAAAAACTTGTTGGAACCGCAACTAAGCTTTTATCGACTGTTTGATATAGACCCGGATATACGAGACATGTTCCAGATCTTATCCCTGGCTCAACAAGAACAAGACCAACTGATTATTCATCTTAATGATGCTTCCCACCATCTTAACCAAACAATATTGTTTCCTTTGTGTCAGCCAAGACCCCTAGGCATCGCCATGAATCACCCTTCCGATCTATTCCTTCTTCCCCCGGATGCCACGGGTTTAACAAACTTTGATTCCCATCCCAGCGCATATCAAAGCCTTGTGGCAGCGATTATGGGGAAAATTTCGATTCGTGAGCACTGGCTCAGCCCACAAGAAGTTCCCCAATCCTGAGTAAAGGGAAATGGCACCGATTCACGCCATGACAGACAGGTTCTTAAGAATCGTGATATGTGATTTCCACATTTAGGTAGAGAACACATCCTAACCAACGCGATTTCACTTCTCACGTTGCCGGCAAAAAAGTTCAAGCCAATCGCCCTCTTAGAAAGGCGATCAGCCTGATCGGTGTAAGCTGCGTGAACATCGACACCAATTCTTCGTGCTATAATCACTCTCCTATCTCTTTGGAGAGTCGTCCAAATCCGCTGCTGCCTGACGAGCCAGCTCTCGGCGCAATATCTTACCAATAGCCGATTTCGGCAGCTGATCTACAATCCGGTAAGATCTGGGCCTTTTATATGACGCCAAATGTTGTTGGCAAAAGTGATCAATATCTTGAAGTTCGAGTTTGGCACCGGAGCGGGGAACGAGGTATGCTCTGACGCTTTCCCCACGGTACGGATCCGGTATGCCGACGACCGACACTTCTTGGATGCCCGGACAACGGTAAAGCACCTCTTCAACTTCTCGGGGATAGACATTGAATCCCGAGCATATGATCAGGTCCTTTTTCCTTTCTTGAATGGTAAAATATCCTTCTTCATCCATTTTCGCCAAATCCCCGGTATAGAGCCAGCCCTGACGCAGAGCATCGCGGGTTTCTTGAGGGCGCTGCCAGTATCCTTGCATAACCTGAGGACCCTGCACGATGAGTTCCCCCGCTTCGCCCACAGGGACCTCTCTTCCCTCATCGTCCACAATACGTACCTGCGTGGAGGGATAAGGCAGACCGATTCCCAAAGTTTCATGATCTACCGGCCATAGAGGCTGGCAATGCGTGACCGGCGATGCCTCTGTCAGACCATATCCCTCAACTATTCTGCCCCCGGTCAGCTTTTGAAAACCTTCTTGAACCTGTCGCGGCAAGGGTGCGGAGCCACTGAGACAGCCTTTAATCGAAGTGAGATCTAAGTTATGAGCCTCGGCATATTGACTTAAAGCCACGTACATTGTCGGAGCTCCGGGGAACAAAGTGATTCGGGTTTTTTCAATCCAGCTGGCTGCCGATTCGGGATGGAACCGGACCATAAACACTAAGCGAGATCCTATGAGAAGTCCCAAGTTCATACCCGCTGTCATCCCATAGGCATGGAACAAAGGCAAGGCTATCAACATTGCATCCTGATCTGACGACAATAAGCCTTGCATCCACAAACGAGATTGTTCTGCATTCGCCAAAAGGTTCCAGTGACTCAACATGGCGCCTTTGGGCAAACCGGTTGTCCCCCCCGTATATTGGATAAGGGCAATGTCTCTTATGGGATCCACAGGTTCGATTCCTTCCTCCGGAATCGCCGAAAGTTTTAACCATTGCGTCAATAATTCCGCTTGTGGATAGAGTTTTTGAACCTCGCGTTCGATTTCTTCATTATTCTCTGGGGAGGCAATGATCACCCCCCAGGGTAACGGCAATGACTCCGGAGGAAGTCTCTGGATTAGTTCCGGCGGCACAATTAAAGCTTTGGGACCCGCATCCCGCAACAAGGTACCTAGTTCGCTCGCGGTGTATAAAGGATTGAGCGCCACTACGGTGGCATTTAACAACAATACACCAAAATAGGCCTGCAGGAATGCCAAGCTGTTGGGCAATAATATGGCAACACGGTCCCCCCGCTTTATTCCCGCTTGGCGCAACCCTTCTGCGACCTTTCGGATCATATCCCATAATCGCGGATAGGTAATCTGTTGCTTCTCCGTGACCACGGCCACGCGTTGATCCTGATCTTTCCAGCGCACTACGACATCATACAACGGACGCGGTGTGGCCGTTAACTCTTTTGGCACCGTTCCGTAATGTTGTAACCACGGTTTTTGATCGTACACGGACATTCCTATCGCCCCCGAAATTGCGGTCTCCTCTTTTGCAGAAAAGCCGTAATGCCTTCGGTAGCATCATCCGTTGTCATCAACCGAGCCATCCTTTCACTCTCCCCCGCCTGCGCTAAGTCGGGATTACTCAGTAGTTCTTTGATGGCCTCTAAAGCCAAGGGAGGAAGACTGGCCAGACGTTCCGCCTGGTTCAGTGCATGCTCTACCAAGAGATGAGAGGGCACCACATGATGAACCAACCCGATGCGCTCGGCCTCTTCGGCGTCAACGGCATCGCCTGTTAATAGCAGTTGGGTTGCACGGGAACGACCGATAAGCTTCGGCATCCGCACAGTGCCGCCCCATCCCGGAATTATCCCGAGATTCACTTCCGGCTGCCCAAAACGGGCCTCCGGACAAGCGATCCGTAAATCGCAGGCCATGGCCATCTCATTGCCGCCTCCCAGAGCCGGTCCATTTACGGCCGCAATTACGGGTTTAGGACTGTGTTCGATGCCATCGAACACTTTCACCCCATGGGCCAGGAAGTCCTTGACTCCTGAACCGAGTTGCAAAAAACTGGGGATATCCGCTCCTGCTGCGAAGAATGAACCCGCTCCCGTAATGACAATGGCGCGAATTTCACTGCTCGACACGGCCGCGTTAAAGGCCTCGTCCAATTCTTGCAATAGCGGCAAACTCAACGAATTCACGGGAGCATGGTCCAACGTCAACAGCATAATGGTCCCGTGCTGTTCTTGCGATATTAGCGCCATAATACATTTCCCCTCTTTCAATAATCCACTCACATTTTATAGTGAAAATAGCCGCGACCGCTTTTTTCGCCAAGTTGTCCACGTGAAACCAATTGCGCTAACGACGTAGGCGGAGCAAAACGACTGCCGAATTGTTGACTCATTTCTTTAAGGTTGTCATAGACTACATCCAACCCCGCTTTGTCAGCCGCGGCAAAAGGTCCCATAGGCAGACCCGCTCCGGCTCGCATGGCAATGTCAATGGACTTTTGATTGGCCCGTCCTTCTTCCCAAAGTCTGGTTGCTTCGCAAAAGATCGCCAGACTAAAACGGTTGGCCAATTCCTCTTGTTGTTCTGGGCTCATGGGAGTGGAATTAGGAATGGCATTTGAGGGCGGAGATTGATAGGGGTAAAATCCTTGGCCGGTTTTGATGCCCAAGTGGTGTTGGCGCACCAGTTCACCTAATTCCGTTCCCGGATTAAAACGATCACCATATGCCTTTTCTAATATTTGAGAGACCTCCCAGGCGATATCCAGGCCTAAAGCGTCCGCTAAAACGAAAAGGCCCATGGGAGCCAACTTGCGAGCCGTAACGACCCTATCAATGTCTTGAGGACTCAAGTGATTTTCCTGCTTGAAGCGCAACACCTCTGTCAACGCAGCCATAAGAATCCGATTCACCACAAAGCCTGGGCATTCTTGCACGAGTACCGGGATTTTCCGCAGTTCTTCACTCAAGCGCACCAAGGTTGCGGTGGCTTCCGGATCGGTCTCGTCTCCGGCAATAATTTCAACGAGTTTCATGGTATGAGCCGGGTAAAAAAAGTGCATGCCGGCAACCCGTTCCGGTCTGGTTGTCACATTAGCCATTTCAGTAATTGCGAGAGCCGATGTATTGCTGGCCAGTATGGCTAAAGGTGGCAGCAACCGGTCAAGCTCGCGAAACACTTCTTGTTTCAGACGCAGTGATTCCGGAACCGCTTCGATGGCTAAAGAAACGTCCAAGAGAGCCTCATCTTGGGTACTAAACTGAATTTGAGCCAATCTTTTCTCCATATCGGCGGCACTTAACCGCCCTTTGGTCACCCGGCCCTGCATCAGAGCGCGAATATGTTCCTGAGCTTTATCCAAAATCTTGCTGTCTACGTCTCGCAAAACTACAGGAATATTGGCCATGGCAAAATTATAGGCGATGTCCGCTCCCATAGTTCCTGCCCCTACAACAGCAACCTTTTTTACATACATCTAATCCCTCCTGCCTTTCCGCGGCTAAATTCGTCACTTCCGCCGTCAGCCGTACGCCCAAGCGAATGTTCTCGCCGGATATTTCCGCAGACGTTGTCCAAAGCCGAAGAAGTTCGAAAAAACACAACCGCCGGGCGAATCCCTTCTCACGACATTCCCTATTTCGTTGAATTCACCATACAATGATGATACGTGTCAACAAGAAACATGATCAGCATATCCCCTTCATGCAATATTTGTCAACGGCAAGTTTATTATCAAATAACGCAATTTTTGTTAAGATGAAATAAATAGCATAGGAGGATTAGCATGGAGGACAGCGAACTGCAACAATTTGTTGAACAAATTCAAAAATTATTCCCGCTCATCATGCGATATTTGGAAGATGAGGCGAGCCGAGAGTTAATTGGTCTCGAAGTGACACCCTCTCAAATGAACGCCTTGTTCGCCCTATACGGCATGGATGATTTGCCCATGGGGGAGTTGGCAGAACAAATGGGGCTGACAGAAAGCGCAGCGACTCGTCTCGTCGACAGGTTGATCAATATGAATCTGGTAAGACGTGATCGCGATGAACAGGATCGTCGGGTGGTACGGGTCCGCTTATCTACGTACGGCAGACAACTTGCCGAACTCGTCTTTGAACGCCGACAACAGCAGTTTACCCGTTTTGCCGAGAGATTGGAGCAACCCGCCCGTGAAGCCTTGCTTTATGGCTTGTCTCATCTGTTAAAGGTGTTCCAACTGCTGGAACAGGAATCCAAATCGCAAAAGACATGATGGTCCCATGATACAATAAGTGGCTTTGGCAGAGCCGGTTCCCGAAATGAAGGGTCATTGCAATTTCCCCCTACACCCTTCTATGTTGCTGACACCCACACCCCCTCAACTTTCAATGTTGCAAGCAAAACCCCCGCGGCTGCTTGATAGAAGAGGTTTAATCGACTCGCCTGTCTTATAGGGAATCACTCTTCTGTGACACCCCTTCTTTCGTTCCTGGTTGTGATTCTGGGGCTAGTACCCGCCGATATGGGCATTTCTCTTTTTACCCTGGATATTCTGTAATCCGGTACCCCGGTCGAATGACTCTTCCCATCCGATGTTTGTACGAATATGGTCGAATGCTACGATGAAAAGACTATTGCACAATCCTCATGAGGTGTTTGATGGCTCACGGCCAAAGTTCGAAATCCGTGTTGCGCCTAATCTCTCGTTCGCAAATGGGAGAACGCACTCGGAAACAAAAAAATGATATCTGTATATATTTTTGTCCATATTTGGATAGGATAAGTTGCCGCAAGATTTTGCGGCACGCATCGTTACATAAACTTCGGGGATATGGTACAGTATGACTATCGTAATTTGCAATTGAGTGCTGGAGGTGACGAGCATTGATAACATTAACAGAAACGGCTACGGACAAGGTCAAAGAATTTATGGCTTCGAAAGACCAACCGGAGTTGGCTTTACGAATCTACGTCAGTAAAGGCGGATGTAGCGGATTTAGTTATGGAATGGCCTTAGATGCAGCTCAGGATAAAGACAGTGTCTATGAGTTTGGCGACATAAAGGTTCTCATTGATCCCCAAAGTGCCCCTTATCTCGAAGGCATCGAGATCGATTATATCAACTCCATGATGGGCGGCGGATTTTCGATAACCAATCCCAATGCCGTATCTTCCTGCGGTTGCGGTCATTCCTTCCGAACGAAAGATGAGGCCGGAGCTGCCAACTCTTGCAGTCACTGAGACGATCAAAAAGTTTTTCCGGCCCTTAGCTACCTAAGCTTAAGGTGCTGGTGCTTAGTATATTTGCTGATAAGAGATATCCCCTCCGAACATGTGGAGGGGATATCTCTTATTCTATGGTTTTATCGTGTGATGTAGCGCCACATCAAAAAGAAGCAATAGGCCTTCCGGATAATGTAGAGGGGCGATAACAACGAATCCTTCGTCTACGAGGGTTTTTCGCACCTTGGATGCAATGTGACGAAGTTTTTACGCAGTGACTTGGCCGGAGGACGAACTGCTATTCTTCCCACTTCCGTCCGATTCCTCCAATGACTTGCCGGCAGTTTCGCGACCGAGAATCCATGTTACAATCAAGCCCAAAAAGGATGCGATGGCTACCATAGCCAGAGTCGCTCCCAATCCCCAAAGTTGTTCGACCACCGGTAACAGAAATATTCCCAAGGCCGCTCCAAATTTTCCGGAAGCAGAGGCAAGTCCATGACCCGAAGCCCTAAGACTCGTGGGAAATACTTCGGTAGGCAAAATCCAAGTGGTTGCGTTGGGCCCGGCATTCACTGAAAGATTAAACAGCGCAAATCCAAAAAATATCACAATGGTGAGGATTCCGGCCGCTCCTTTAGGTATCCCCGCTAAAGCCAGCATCGTCATGGCCACGCCCATTCCTGCGAAGCCTATCAATTGCAAGCGTATCCGTCCGATTTTTTCGATCAAAGCAATATTGAGAGCAAATCCTATCACCAGGAACACATCGAGAAAAATCGCCCCCTGAGTGGAAAGGATATCCTTATGAATGAAGCTCCCGTGTCCGGCAAACGCCATAACCGAAAGAATCGTCGGGGTAAAGATGCCAATTCCATATAAACCGATATCCATTAACAACCAAGGAACAGTCACAAAAATCGTCCGCGCCAGGTAAGTGTTGCGGAAAAGGTCGTGATAGAGCATTTTTCGAGGCACCGTGTTTTGTGGTGCTATCTTTTCTCCCGTAATCTTCTCGGCCAATGCCCTCGCTGTCTCCGCATCTCCGTGCTCCATCGTCCAACGTGGGCTTTCCGGTACACTGGTTCTGAGTATCATAACCAGAATCGCAGGAATGACGCCAATAGCGAGCATGATCCGCCATGCCGAAGGCACGGGATCGAAACTAAGGATGCCGAGTCCCACAATCGCGCCGAATAAGGCTCCCAAGGCTTGAAAACTAAATGCCCCCGAAAGCATCCGCCCCCGAATTCTTTTAGGCATTAACTCGGACACATATGTGGAACTGATGGGATAATCCGCCCCAATGCCAATACCCAAGAGCAAACGAAAAATCAACAGCGATAGCCAATTCCATGCCAACGCCGACAACCCCGCAAAGACAATAAAAAAAAGAAGATCGAAAAGATACATGGCCTTTCGACCCAACTTGTCGGTGAACCGCCCCAAGCTAAAAGCTCCCACCATGGCGCCTAATGGCGCGGCCGCTCCAATCAAGCCGATTCCCGTTTTTGTTACATCCATCTGATGTGCAATGAGAGGTAAAGACACCCCAATGATAAACAGATCAAATCCGTCTAAAAAAACTCCCATCGCCGACAAAAACCAAATCTTCCAATGCACTCGTCTCAGTTTTGCATCATCCAACGCCGTCTGGAATCCTCTAAGCTCAGATGGCATTTCTATCCCTCCGGAATTTTTATTGCGCCATCTATTATGGTTACTTTTATTTCTCCTTAAAGGATCCCACCAACATATTATGAATGCCTTAACATGCTGTTAATTTTGCATTAATAATGACACGATTATTCCGAATTAACTTACATAACAGACAAGGAACTTGAGGTAACGCGATTCGGGCAGTCCGGGGAGAACAGGATGATCGAGTCCTTGGCCCCGAATCTCGAGAATCCGCAGACCGCGTTTGGCATCTTTTGCTGCGTCCCGCAACACCTCGATAAACTGTTCTTCGGAAACATGGTAGGAACAACTGGAAGTCAACAAGATCCCACCCGGCCTAATCAGCTTAATGCCGCGTAAATTAATTTCTTTATAGCCCCGTAATGCACCTGCCACACTCTCTTTTGATTTGGTAAACGCGGGAGGATCCAAAATGCCCAAATCATAGTGAGCCCCTTGCTCGCTTTCTGTTCGTAACCAATCGAAAGCATTGGCTTCAATAAAGTCGACCTGGCTACTGAGTCCGTTTTCTGCCGCATTCTCTTTCGCTCTTAAAAGTGCGTCCGGATTGATATCAATTCCCACGACGTGATTCGCACCATGCCTGGCACACTGAAGAGCAAAGGCTCCCGTATGACAAAAAGCATCAAACACATCTTTGCCCGCCGACAGTTCCGCCGCACGGCGTCGATTGTCAAATTGGTCCAAAAAATGACCTGTTTTTTGTCCCCCAGCGATGTCGATGGCCAATGACACGCCATTTTCCTTAATGGTTATCGATTTTGCCATATCCCCATACACTAAACGGTCCTCACGGGATAATCCCTCTTTGGTGCGAACCGCCAAATCCCCGCGCTCGTAAATTCCCTGTGGGTGGTAAATTTCCACAAGACCTTCAATGATCGTCGATCTAAAGGATTCAAGACCCAAGCTCAAAATTTCCATCACCAGCATCGACCCGTATTTGTCTACAATCAGACCGGGAATCTCGTCCGCTTCCGAATTAACGACTCGGTAAGCCTCTCGATTCGGGATCAATTGGCGCCGCATGTTCGCAGCCTTAGTCAGTCTTTCTTGAAACCACGCCCCGTCAATCCTATGATGAATATTGCGTGTAAGCAACCGAAATGCAATTAATGACGCCGGATTAAAAAATCCTTGGCCGACAAAGCGGCCGTTCGACTCTTCCAGAGTCAGCACCCGTCCCGGAGCAATGTTTGAATGGAACAACTCTCCTCGGTATGCCCAAGGTGCCCCTTCCAATATCCTGTGAGAGCCCGGTTTTAAGCGTAAAGTATCACCCATGTCTTTTCCCTGACCTCAGCTCGCCGATCACATCGCACCAAATCTGGCGCAATTCTCCCACGCGTTTGCCGAACCAGGATTCTTCCCCCTTCATAATGAGATTTCGCCCCTTTCCCGAACATCTCCTACGTTCTCGAAAGTCTAAATGAACAGCCGTTCTCCCGCCACTGATTTTTTTGGTGACAAGGCAAATTTTTCGAACGGGGCTGGCATTAACTCCCCACGGCCATTTTCATCTCTTCATCTTTCCCATCGGCCACACTGGCATTCCATCTCAATGCGAATTGCGGGCTTCTACCCACATAACATTCTACTGGTTCTTCGACGACTTTCCGAGTTGAAAGACCGAGGTAAATTCATATTTGGCGTGAGATACTTCCTCTCTTGTGAATCGGAACAACCCTAAATTGTCTCGACTCCCGCCATTATTTCAATGTTGTCCCTTATTCCGACACATCGGAGTCATTGGCCGGTTGACATTATGCCACCGGGATTTCGAATGTGCTATGATACTCGGGAAGACCATTGCCCCGCCCATTCGGCCAAGCAATCGCCTTCTAAAATTTTTGTCGTCCAATTGTTGGGCGATCTTTAGAAAAAGGAGGTGATCCGGGTGCACCCACGA
>JAKACM010000193.1 GCA_021821465.1 Bacillota bacterium | reverse complement strand
GTGATGGGATGTGTGGATAAGATGTGTAGGAACGCTGCCGGATCAAATTTCCCGGTCATGGTATCCACGAATATGGCCGAGCCCGTCATCCACGGACCAAACAGCGAGCTCCACGCCGCTTTGGCCCAGCCGGTGTCGGAGACGTTCCAGTGAACATCATCCGCCTTAAGACCAATCCAGTACTCGGCTGTGATACGGTGGGCCTCCGGGTATTTCTGCGTGTGCAAGACCATTTTCGGATATCCTGTTGTGCCCGACGTAAAGTAGATAAGTGTCGGATCCGCTTCGGAGGTAGAATATCCGGCGAAAACCGGATTATCTAAACGATAGGGATCGAGGCGTGTCCATCCCGGGCTTTCGCCTCCCACAGTTATGGCATGAGCTATATGAATGGTGTCGTTTTGCAATTTGTCAGCAACTTCAGAAAGAACAATGGCTGAAGTTGCCCCAGACGCTTCCAATCTATAGAGAAGATCTTTTTGTGTTAACTGGATGGTGCCGGGCATCGCCACAGCGCCCAATTTATTTAAAGCAACCATTATCGGCCAGAAACCAGGATGCTTTCCCAAGACTACGAGGACACGGTCCCCTTTGCCGATCCCTTCTTGCCGGAGCCAATCCGCGGTTTGCCCTGAAATACGTGCAATGTCTGCAAAGGATAAGATATTGTCCTGATCTCCATCCATCAGATATAAGGCCGGTTGGCTCGGTTTGGTTCGAGCGTAAAGATCAATGACATCGCGACCAAAATTCCACACATCATCCTGTGTCATGTCTATTCCTCCTGACAAATATGATATAGTTCAATACGCCAAAAGATCTGAAAAATCCTTCATAGTGAAAAATTTCATGAATCGTGCTCCCATCACCGCTTCCGGTACACCCGTCCAAGATGAAGATTAGATGCGAACAGTGACTGATTTTTTTGTGATTAGAGTGTCTTTCCAAGCATAGAATGCTCACAAACATGCTGCCGGCACAAGACATCGCGACCATTTCTTTTCAAGTGACGCAAACTGTCGATTAGACTAGGGTTTACGGAACGTAAAGAGACTCCCATATCGCATGGGAGAGAAAATCAACAGAGTCTTATTGCGGTTTCATATCGTCATAAATCCAGCCTTAGGAAGTTAAAGGTGTAGTGACACGGTACAAGGCAAATAACCAAAGGGGAAGCGCTACCGACAAAACGACCGCAATAAGATAAAAAGGTGCTACTCGGGCCGGCGTCGCCATCAGGACGAACCCGATGGCACCAAGCATGGTGCTGGCCAAAAGCCCCAGCACCGTTCCTATCAGCAATAGGACATATCCACTTCGATTAAAGACCTCAGAAAAACTGTCGGTCCAAGACAAGCGATTGACAAATAACCCTCCTGTCATACGCACCACGCCCGGCAGCGACAAAATCCCAACTATCACAACCACAAGAAAACCGAAACCGTGAAGGACCACAAGAACCACAAAACCCACCAAAGCCAACCCGAGCATCCATATCCAGATAAAGAGGAAAAACCCCCAAACTTTTCCGTAGAATATCTTCGCCATACGGACGAAAGCGTTGGGCCTAATCGGATCCCCCACTATGACTTGCCCCAGGATTCCGTAAACACCAGAAAATACCCAGGGTCCCACTACCACTGCTGTAATTAACACCAAGAAGTTACGCAATGCCAAAAGATGAGGATGATAGAGCTGAAGTTCCACATGGGAATCAGCCTGAGGGAATAACAGGGCAGACATTAGGGGATTGGCCATATCTGTACTGATCAGAAAAAGACAGGAGAATATGGCGTTCCAGATTGCCGCACTCCTGACGGCTTGGGATCTGAGAGCCATCCGCCATAGTGAAAAAGCCCGGGATAGCATAAATATCCTCTCCCCCCTCCGGCGTCTGAGACAAACATTCACAAGTTATTGCCATCATATCTTAGTGACACAGAACTTTAAAAAGTGATTGTCTCTTTACTGTTTCTCATATCCTCTGCTCAAGGCATGAATTTAGAGTGAGAAATCCTATGGGTTAACCTTGGGTGTACGGCTCAATGCCCAACGTAAACAGGACAGCCTCAGAACCCCAGATGAGCCCAACTCACTGGCACTTTTTTCTGCCAATCGAGATGGAGATTGGCAGCCAAAGGTATGGGAAATCTGTTATAGACAAGACGCCGTTCTGATGGACTTATCCATTTCCGATCCTTCCTGACCACATTTCTCGCCATCTTCTTCATCATGCCACCTTCTTAGGGCCATTGGCCGGTGGTCCACAGGCGGGCACTGCTGCAAGCTGTCACCGAGCAGTCCCGGTGTTACACGGAAGGGGGTGAGGAGCTCCTCACCGAACTCTCGGCCGCTTTCTGCCAATTCATCGCCGTGTTGATATCACCGTCATGATGGGTCTGACACTGCGGACACGTCCACTTCCGCATCGCGATAGGCATTTTCGGCATGGTGTATCCGCACTGGGAGCAGATCTTGCTACTCGGATACCAGCGATCCACGACAATGACCCTCTTCCCACGTTGCCCGCTTTGTATTCCACTGGCGGCTTCGATCTGCCGACTTAGCCGTTGTGATAACTGGCAGAGTTTCTTCTACGCCGCGGCATAGGCTTTCGGTCCCCCAATTTTCTCGCCGTTCGAAAGGGTCGCCGACACCCAAATCCCCCGCCCACCGCTTGGCTTTTGCGGCAGACACGGGGATCGGCAATCTCCACGGTGACTCTCAAGAACCGGCGGTCGGCTGCGCGGGAAATCGTGGTCTCTAAGGCTTTTCCGATAAACCGCAGGGCTTCGTGCCTGTCCACCTCACCGAGTTTGGAGCTATACACCTTCCGGCCTTGGAGGGTCGATTGATCATTCGTGAGGGTAAAACTGTCGTGACGGTCTTTTTTCTTGAATGCGGATACTCGGCTGTTCCCACAAAGAAATTCTTAAACGCTTGGGCCCAGTGCATAATGGCCGTATGCGGCGCTTTTTTGGTCACATCGAGCATCCACGGGAATTGGTCTCGTTTAATCGCATTCAGTTGACGCCGCAAAGCGGCGTCCGAAGGTTTTAGGCAGGAGCGGATCGGCCATCCCCGCATCACATTGCTTTTGCCCGGCGTCCCAGGCCCAATTGTAGACAAACCGAGCGGTGCCAACGGCTTTCCGGCAATACGTCGCCTGCACATCGTTCGGATCGCAAGCAATCTTGTGGGCAAGAATCATGACAATGATGCCTCCTCCACAACTTGCTTCACGTCATTGAGGAGTTTCTGATTTTTTCGCGAGCGGCTGCCGTCGAGCCGGGCGGAAAAGACCGTGATAATCTCCATAACATCCTGAGCCAGTTCTTCCTCAAAAGTCGTATCTTCGCCCTGATTGAGAATCAGTACTTCGACGTGCTTGGCTTCACAGATGGCAAAGACAAGCTCCGCCCCAAAACTCAGCAGACGGTCTTCATGGGTCACCACCAGCCGACCGACCCGGTCGGCGAGGATGTCATCTAACAGGCGTTTCAGGCCCTTCTTGTGGTAATTCATCCCCGACCCAAGATCAGCTACAACCTCAAAGGTCCAGCCCTGGCGAGCACAATAGAGCTCTAGCACTTGCTTTTGCCGGTCGAGATCGTCTTTCTGGTCATGACTCGACACCCGCGCATAAGCCACGGTTTTGCGATCGGTAGAGTAGGAGGCCCCTTCCGGGGCCGTCCCCTCATCGAACCGGACATGTGGTTTTCCCACATCCGGCTCTCCGACGATAGTTGCCCCGCTCTAGGGGCGAGAACCTTGCGCGAGCACCTGTT
>JAKACM010000012.1 GCA_021821465.1 Bacillota bacterium | reverse complement strand
ACCAGATTCCGGATTACTCCGGACACCCTGCCACTCTTGGCTATCCCACTTGAATGGGGTAATTCGCAGGAGCAGGACTTTCACCTGCAAGCTTCTGTACCTGCCAGTCGCACGTGGGACCGGTCGCTAGCGACCGGGTGGTTTGACCTGTCTACCTGTCGGAAACGTCATCGCTTACCGTGCCCACCATTCTGAGTGGGCCTCGCACCGATTTTCATCATGATATTGTCATAATTGTCGAAATCTAACTTTGCCGAGGACCTGCGGCATCGGCAGGCATTAGTTTACGAATTTAAGGAAGGATGGTTCAATTATGAGACGACTCGTGTTGACCATGACAGGATTAGTTCTGGGAGTAGGCGCTCTGGCCGGATGTGGCACCCGACCCAATTTTGGTAGCCCTGCCTCATCTCGTGTTCAAACAGTCCACACGGCGTCTTATGATCATTTATCTGGATCAACCCACTCCTTCCACGTTCCAGGTCAAACAGGATCGCGTTCCCGTCTCCTTACTAACCTTTCTATCCACATGACGTCCATGCAAGACGGTTGGGGATGGAGCCAAACCGGTTTCTATAGGACTCAGAACGGCGGAATAACATGGAAACCAGTCCAATTTACTCTGCCGCTTCACACTCAACATCGCTGGTATTTTCATCGGTTCGACGTCACACCAACCGGACGTCTTCTCACCATTGCCGTGCGTTTCATCTCTCCATCCTCCACGCAATCACCAGCCACCATCGTCACCGGGCTATGGTCATCGATTCACCATCAGTGGCAATGGCACACATTTTCCTTAACGCACCTAACCGCAGAAACCGGCATTCCTGAAAATGTGAGTTTTGTCAATCCGGAGGAGGGATGGGCCTTATTTAATCAAGCAGCCAGCACCAATTTGGACCAGGCCGGCATTTACCTGACAACCAATGGCGGCCAAAGCTGGTCGCTTATAGCGACACCATCCCGCCCGGGAACCTGGACAGGCATAAGCGCGGCCTTGCCGGGGTCCACTTGGGCCACTGCAACCATCAATACTGTCAGTACTTCCCAAGGTCAGCCTAGAATGAAACAACCTGCTTCCATTTTGTATCATTCCGCAACACACGGACGAACGTGGACAACGTCAGAGTCAGGACAATTGCTGTTCACTCGTCTTATGGGCAAGAATGTCGAAACATACACGGCAGACCCCATTATTTGGTCCTCCCTCGAAAGAGGGACGATGCTGGTTTACACCGAGAGTCGCTACCATACCCGCATTCTCCTGGAAGATACTGACAACGGAGGAGCAACCTGGACGTCCACTCCAGCTTTTCGTGTTAACGGCATGATCAATCCGGTATTAGACGTCCTAGCCTCGCAAAAGCTTATTTTTGTTGCGGGTTCAACTATGCGAATGAGTTCCGATAGCGGACAAAGCTGGCATACCATCCCCCTGCCGAAGGCCCTGCTGCCATTCCTCCAACAACATACCGTATCCCTCACGCCGGATTTTGTGACCTTACATCAAGGCTTTCTGCTGGCCCGATCGATTGACAGTAACAGAGTTGCAGAGTATAAGACGTCCACTGCGGGTAGGCAGTGGACGCTCATTCATCCTTTGGCACAATCCTAACTGGGCAGATTGTCTGAACAATCTAAATCACCGTAAGTCCCACAATTCTGCGCGTATTGCCATATTCCCGGAGATTCACCACCAAATCCCTGAGCTTCATACGATGTTGGTGTTGGACAGGAAGCCGCGCACCCAATTTGCGGCTCATAACTCCACTCAGGCGTCGTCCCATTTAAATTGTAGGAACTTCCCATGATGGAAGCCCACGCATCAGGTGCACTATAAACACCAGCTTTCAGCACTCCGTTATCCGCATTATTAACTGCAGAAAACCAACCTTCCCATACAGCTTGATTGAGTAAAGTATTGGAACTCCAACCATTCGTGCCAGCAGTTCCCTCAATGTCAGCAAAAATAGTCTGTCGTGCCACGTAGATATTGTCATACCATGCCTTAACTGCTGCGTTGCCTTGACTTTCACCCCAACTTTTTGCTTCGGCAATGGTTGTGTAATTGGGTTCCGGTCCCAAAACAAACCAATAGCCAAATGTATTGCTAGAACCCACAGCATTTGCTGCCGCCGTATTGAAGCATGCACCTTCACACGGACCGCCACCAATTGTTGTGCCTGTTCCTAATTCACCAATGTGAGGAATCCTCCCGGGCCTGAAGGCCGGAGCTTCCTCTGCGGCTGACAAGAGGTCCCCTCCGCGCACCGGGGCCCGTCGGGGACCGGTGCCACTGTATCCCCCCTTGAAAAGGGGGGGTTTAGCCAACGAGCTCCCTTGATAAACAGACTCCCCCTATCCCCGAACCGCTTGGGATTGGATGGCGACGACTCCTCCCAAGGCAATTGCGGTCACGATGAGGCCATTACTCGTCCACAGCAGCGCACCGATCAAGGACCACCCAGAAGTCAAGGCCCCATAACCCCACACGACGACTTCAGCAACAATCAACGCAACCATGGTCGTCGGTGCCTGGGGAAACAGTCGACGTGTCACAAAGAGAATGGCATGAACGCACAAAACGGCTCCTGTCGTAGTACCCAGCATGGACCATGTCAGCATCGTGTTCCCTCCCTTCGAGTCTTTTTACGTAACTAAATTCCCTCGTCCGTCGTTATTCAAGAAGACTGATCATACGGTTTAAGAGGTGTAAGCGATTAAGGAGGCCTCCCATGATGAGAAGACGACATGCTGTTAGTACCTTCGGGTTAGCGCTTAGTACGCTGGCGTTGGCGGGGTGTGGAGCCACTAATCACAACGCCAGTTCGGTAGGGGCAAAATCTCAACACGTTCACAACACCATGCGTACGCTGAACACCCCGATATCCAGCCAGAAGACTTCCTTGAATCCTTCATTAACTATCCCTTGGATATTACCGAGTCACTTACCACAATCTGCGGTGACCACGCATCTTTGGCCTCTTTATAGCAGCTCAACTTTTAACCAGTTTCCTGCTTCGTGGCATGATCAAGATCCTTTCGATCACTGGCGTGTTCCTCCGGGGTGGATGCCATATATTTACAAAAATGAAAAAACCAAAATTATTTCGAATAATTACCCAGACAATCGACAAAAACTTCCATTGACGTTGTATATCACTTTACAGGGTACAGTGTTTCTCTATCCCCAAACCGCCTCGGGCACCATGTGGCCGGGACCTCATGGTGACATCGCAGATGTTCCGCCCTCGACGATTGTCGCAGAGTTTGTGCCCTTGAAACCGGCTGTCCTCGCGGGGATCATTCCCGAAAGCGATAATATACCCTCCGGGATTGGTTCTGGTGTACTTCCAGTCTGGGAAAAGGTTCTACACATGTCAGGCAGCCAAATCAACCAAGCGGTGCGTTAATCGAGGCGTACATGAGTGTCCTTTGTTGGTGACAGTGGTGACACGACAAAAATCGTCGACGATGTGGATTGCGTGACAAGATGATGAAACCGATGAACGGCGAGATCATCGACCCATCGAGGCATCACAATGCCATAGCGAGCATAGAGATAATAGCGCAATTTTTCAGGATGGAAACCTTCAATCACTACATTTTGGTCTCGCAAGACCGGAAGAATTTTCGATCCGGTGTGCACAAAATCTTTACGGGCTTCGCGATCGGACACAATATCGCGTTCAATAAACGGCACGTCAAGAATATTAAGGACATGTTTGAGAATTCTTGAATATGGACATAAGGGTTGTGTAAATAATTCTAGGTGCATAATTACCAGATTCTCCTTTCGGATCCCAGGGGCGAGGCCCCTGGGAAACTATGGACTATTTAACTTACATAATCGAGGGAAGCATACCATCCAGAATCATACGCGATAACGGTAAGTTGTTCGCCAGCGTATTCTTGACCACATAACCAGTAATGTCCCGCGTCCCAGCGGGATGCCCCCATGGCCTCCATGACAGCATAGCCAGCTTGTTCATGGTATGCTTGAATCTCTTGTTCGCTCGCCCCGGACGGTATATCGGTAACGCCGGGCCATGCTCGGCTCGTCGACGTTTGAGAACACCCATTATCCGTAGGAATTTCCGTGGCAACAAGGTTTCCCGCAAAACCATTCTCCCAAGCTGCTGCCCAATTAGTCGGACTATTGTATATATTGGGCAATGCGTTAGAGCCACCATTGTAGCTGTAGTTCACCTGATCGATGTATGCAGAGACTCCATCGCTTAAGGTGCAGAAGATAGGCAAGCTGCCACACGCACCATTAACGCATTGACCGAAAATCCCTAACCCTTCGGAGTAATTGCCTTGGTTGGCCGGGTTATTAATCGGAATTCCCCATTCTTGATACCATTGACTGGCAATGGCAGACTCCGGAACACCCGTTCCCGATGACGCAGCCGATATATATGAGCCATAATCGGAGAGAAACGTTGCATAATCCGGTTCACTAGGATACGGACTGGGACAAGACATATTTGTAACCTCCTCGTAG
Source organism: Bacillota bacterium (assembly GCA_021821465.1). GTDB lineage: Bacteria > Bacillota > Sulfobacillia > Sulfobacillales > Sulfobacillaceae > Sulfobacillus. The sequence goes on along the minus strand of JAKACM010000012.1, from coordinate 65,613 downwards.
TAGATATGGTAGTAGATATCCCACGATTGGCCACCGCTTAATGACCACCTCGGTGCTACCACGTTAACCTGATGGGCCTTTTCAATTGAACGTATGCAATGATGGAGATCATCCCCTGTCTGAGAGGACACTTTGAGCATACGCGCCGAATCTGATTCTTGGCCGATAATCACCTGAAACGTATCCGAAATTAACCTGATACTTACCTGATATCAACCTGATGCGAACCTGATATCAACCTTCACGAAAAACGAGTGGGGGAAATGGGATCGAATTCCACTACCACTGGGGTCACCTGTAAGAGGTATCCCACCTCCCGCCGCGTCACGAGGAGTTGCGGGTGACGAGGATCCGGCTCAATAGTTTGACGGATGCGATGAATCTGGGGAAAGAGGTCGGCAGTGGTCCGAATATCATTAGGCCACCCTACATGCAAGAGGAGAGAGTCGGAAAGAATGTGATGCGGATGGTGCAAAAAGCAGGCCAAAATCCGATAGGTCCGCGCGGACAACGGGAGAAAATCGTGCATCCGCCATACGCCTTGCTGTTCCGGATCAATGATAATACGCTGATGTAATTGCAGGCCGCGGATCATCGTCCCATCTCCTTCGGAAGGGCACTCCGAGATTCTATGATCCGGCGCTCACAGTGCAATGCGTTTTCTGAGGGAGCAGTCAGGCTGTCTGATCCTAGGGCGGTAGGATGGAAGACCCTATGACTTTGCGACCCCGGCTTCCGCACGGGTGTGCCCTATGAAATGTTGGTAATGCTTATATAACGTCAAAGAAGAAGGACAAGTTACATCCGCACCAAACGGGGAACCCAGGGTACAGAAGGGCCGCGATACGTTGAAGAATGTCTATCTCCCGTTTGTGGAATGATCAACACAGAGCGATTCCTGGACATAACATCTATCAAGCCATCATTTCAACAGAATTTCGCTGAGCGAACACCATACTTGGACCATTCGAAATCTGTCACAAAATCTGCATACCCGTATTTATTGAGGGAGTTGATCCACATAGAGCTTCTGGCTAAAGCGACCTGTTATAGCCATTCAAAGCGACTCCTAATGGTTAATTGGCTGGAACTAATTCAGTATGCTTTTGCACATAATGTTGCCGTGGGCACGTACACGCACAATCCCAGCAAAGGCCAATTTCATGGTTAAAACGCCAAAGAGCAAATTGCGTCCGGCTCAATTCGAGGAGATTAGCACAGATTTGCTGGCGTAAAACAGTATGTCGGGCTAAAACAGCCAATAGGCTAAAATTTGTAACGCGGTAGTTCATGAATTCGGTTTACATGTTGCATGTTGCCAGCCTTGGGAAGTGGTATAGGGACATTCATCATTTTACGGGCCGAATTGTCTTAGTGATATTTAGATGAATGAACACGGAGGGCACTATATACCAATAAACCAACCGATCACAATGTCGCCGGACGAATTTGGTGTTACTTGAGTTTCGCACCCAGAATTCTCAACGAATTATTCCCCTGAAAAAACGCCGAAACCCGCATGAACACTGGAGTTTTTGGTATCATTAGGTGCTAGCCAAATTCACCAAAAATGGAGGGTTATCATGCGGGAGACCCCGGCAGAAATCAACAAGGTGTTCGATAAACACCCGTAGTCGATCGACTCGATTATATTCGATGTCATGCAGACCTTCAAGCTCCATTCCATCGTCCGGCACACGCGGTTTGAGAAGCCGGAGGGCTACGCGGTCACCGAAATTCTGGCGCTCCTCATCATGTTTCCCCTGATGATGGTCAGCAGCGTCAATAGTTTCTTTCGCAGCGAGTTTCACGCGATCACGACCATGAAAAAGGACGCCCTGTATCGCCTGAAAAACAACGAGTGGGCTCCGTGGCGTGCGGTTTTGTATGGAATCGCGTCGCGATTCCAGAAGATCGTCAATCCGAACCAGATCGTGGCGGCGAATTCGGCCTTTATCCTTGACGACACCGCCGACCGCCGGGTCGGGCGGCACCGCGAAAACGTCTCGTATGTGTTCGACCCTATGATCGGGAAGACGCTGTGGGGGTTTAAACATCTCGTGTGGGGCTTCTTTGACGGCACGACCTTTATTCCCCTGGATTTCAGTATTCACGCCGAACAACGCTTGCGGGGCCGCAAGCGTCGGGAGCCATATCGAAAAACCTGCCAGCCCGGTTCCCCCGGGGCCATCCGGCGCCAGGAATGCGCCGAAGACAAAATTACCCCAGCGATTGCCCGGGTCAAGCGAGCCGTCAAGCACGGGTTTCAGGCCCACTATGTGCTGGCCGATAGTGGGTTCGGCAGCCAGGGGTTCATCCAGGCGATTCGGCCGATCAAAAAGGGGCTTTAGAGCCCTCCACGTGATATGTGGGGTGCGCAAAGACCAACGACAGTACCGATACCAAGGGAACCAGGTGAACGCCCAGGCTCTGCTCGCGACCCTGAAAGAATCCGGCCACGCCAAGCGTTGCCGCAAACTTAACACGCGTTATTATGAGGTGCCGGTGCACGACGACGAGATCGGGGATGTCAAATTATCTGTATGCCGCTTCCCGTTTCAAAAACAGTGGCGTGTATTGCTGTCCACGGATACCGCGTTGTCTTTTGTCGCCATGATGGAGATTTACGCCACGCGCTGGACCATTGCGGTGTTTTTCAAAGAAATGACGCAACAGCTCCGCTTAGGCCCCTGCCAATCTCGTGATTTCGATGCCCAAATTGCCCACGTCACGACCTGCTGTATCCTCTACATCTTTCTCGCGTACTTCCGACGGGTTCATGCGTACGCCCCCTTGGGGGCGTTATTTGAGGGCATGGCGGCCGAACTGGTCGAAAAAAATCTCGCCGAACGGTTGTGGGCCCTGTTCGAAGAGCTCTTGGACGCGGTCGTCCATGCCATCGCCGAGTCGGGCGCAGTCGACCTCTCGCAATTCAAACGGTCGCCTGAATATGCTGCCCTGAAAACCCTGTTTGCGGAGTCATTCTTGGGTTATCAATTACGAACCCTCGATAAAACCGCTTAAACCGCCCCAGTGGAAAGAGCCCGTAACCCGAGAGCTAGCAAGCGTTGGCGGCATCATTGCTGGCGAAAAAACCCTGTGGTGCCGGGGTGCGAAACTCAAGGTGTTAATTACCCTAAATTTTAACGTTAAGACCTGGCCGCATCCTCTCTCTTAATAGAGCCCAAGACTAGACCTAAAAACCCAATATCCATGTGCACTTTAGTTAGATAATAGCTTCTCTCCCCGTCAGGACGCTAATGAACACTGTGTATGAACATATTCGTACCCGACATAAGCAGTGTTAAGCGCCTTGTCACATTGAACGATTGAGATGATCCAACACTTTAGTGATCTCGTTGTCCCCGGACGATTGGCCTCTTGCTCGCAGTCTTGATCTTACCGCCGATCATCATGCCCGGCTCCTGGTCGGGCATGACTTTTTCTGACCCTGGGAACGCTGATGTTCTTGTTGTGGAGGTGATGGGTTTGACACACCAGCTCGCTGGAATGCGGTTTGAGACTGCTTTGGGCAACATGACCGTCACGGAAACCCTGTTGGACTTTGACGGGCCGCACCTTCTGTCGTGCCATGACGCCGCAGGGCATCGCTATGTTGCCCATTGGGTGCAAGAATTGGCGGATCGGGATCGGTGGTTTCTGGTCCCGGTGAGTCCGGAGCGATTGGTAGCCATTCGAATAGGTGAAATAGATCTCCGCACATCCGTCAGCCGGCCGGAATCCGGATGGCTTTGGGACATTACGGTGCTGCATGATGGCCGGCAAGGTCATGCTGCTCAGCGTGCTGCCGATTCTGTGGATGAATGTGAACTCCCGGGCCCGAATGCCCGGTTGCAGTTACGCGGTGATCCGCCTTCCTGAGTCCATTCAGATTTTGGCGTCCTGTTATTGTAATGGCCCGGCTTCTCGCCGGGCTTGGTGAATTGTCCGCCTTTTTGCCCTGTTCCGCCTATTCTCATACAGGAGGTTATTCCTTTGGCACACGACTCGTGGGCTTCGGCCTCCCCCGCGCAACCTTGGATCCTCCATATGCTCCACTGGAGCACCGATGCACTCTATGGATTGGGTCTTCTCGGTATTTTGGGCGTGGCCGCGCACATTGTCTGGCTGTTAATCCGCTTGCTGGGACATTCGGTCTCCTATGCTACGCTCCTCACCGCGCTCGATCCTCTCATGCTGCTGCTCATGCTGGCGGAACTCCTTCACATTATGACCCTGGCCATTCACACCCACCACTTGCCACTTAAACCCGTCCTCGCGCTCATTTGGCTGGCCTTTGTCCGGCATGGAGTTGTGCTGGCCACCACAGCTTCGCCCTTAGCCACCGCGAATGCCGCCGCGACGTTCGGCGGAGTGGTGCTTTTCACGGTTCTCTTGGCTTGGTTGCACGTGACCAATGCAGATTGACGATTATTACGTTTCTGCGCTCAATTGACTCTCATATAATGCCATGACAGATATTGGATCATAAAATGAGCCGCGTCTCTCCAAACTTATGTCGAATCATGTCAGCGACAAATCTGTAAAAATGGCTCGTCTCTTCTTGCGCGTATCAGGCTACAGGAAGGATAATAACCAATGAACTATTTCTCACAAATCAACCTGAAGGGGGGATATAGTTACAATGAAAACTCATTGTAACTCATATACTCAGTCAATTCTCCGCAGTTAAAAGAATCCATGGAGAAGTGACATTTCTTTTATCGTGCCGAGTTGTTAACCATAGAGATCGCCAAAGTGTTGCACGTTTCCAAGAAAAGGGTCTGGACTCGATTGTACCAGGCTCGACAGCGATTCTTTATGATAGGGAGGAGGATCACCATGTCAACCAAGGATGAGATGCGCGACCGCCTTGACGGTCACCCTGGGATACAATCTGCACGCTCTCACAAACGATGGAGCCGGACCGCGTGGTGGTCGGTTATTGGTGTCGCAGTGGCCGCCGTTGCGATCCTGAGTGTAAGTAACCTCCATCAGAATGCAGGATTACCCGGCGGATCCAGACCGTCTATCACCAACGTGCGGGCGAATCTCAAGATGGCGACAACCCTGCGTCACGGCACACCCTTGATTTTCAAGGTCGGCCCCTTTCGGGTGATAGCATTTCGTTCCTTGGCTGGACCGCATCCGAACGAAATCCTACGTGCGTGGTATCCCGGCAACCCTGGACCTGGCATGGAACTGTCTGTAGCATGGGGTCAATATGGCTTCTTTTCGGGCCCGGCGAGTTTGAATCAGCTCAGCCACGGCGATAAATCAAGTTTTAGCCTGCCGCTCAATACTCTTCCCCAACCGTCCGTGCCTGTGCGAGCGAAATGGACTCAACACCCCCCAGGGCATCAACAGATGGCTACAGTCTCGCTCGGTCAAGCACGTGCACTCCAGGTGACGCATCATCTACGCTTGACAAGCATCACCACACAGGGCTGGTCTGCGTCGTATCAACGCGAAACATTCACTGGACATGGCATCAATCAACCGTACGGGGAACTCACGGTCACACGAAAAAACGGCACGATGCCTCCAAGTCTTCAATATGAACTCGTGTTGGCACCGGGTCTTGAGAACATCAAAATGGGAAACTTTGCCCAAAACACTAAATCCAGTGCCTGGGCCGAGCAAAACCTCGCATGGACCGGAATGCCCCAGAATCCGCACTTAATTTTGAATTGGAACGGGCATCGCATATCCCTTCCACTTCATACGACTCACTAAAACGAGTCGGACCATCCATCGCACTCCGACCCGGGCTATGTGCCCTAAAGTCCCATGGGCACAACAGGCAATGGTGGGGCGCGTCCATTTACTGGCCATGTCGCGGACGGCGTGAGCCCTCATGCTCTAATACGCCCATAGTGGGATCTGTCACATGACTCGGTGGCCAGTTGTTTCCGGGTCACCTTGAATGCACAATAAATACGTGCGGCGAAACCACTCTCCGGCCATGTGACCTGCCCTAACCGTTGTGGTGAATCTTCACACCGTGAATCATGAGTCTCTGATTTTTACTAAAACATCCTTCAGCCCACTTTCGCGGATTCGAGGGATGAGACGTCCATTACGTGTAACTGACAAGGAACCATTCATATCGTTCTTAATGGTAGCGTGGTGGCATTGAGCCATACAGCGCCTCAGCGTGCAGTCCTCGCATTTCACCGTGGATTGGCCATCAGTCCATTCCGCGCGGATTATTAATCATTGCTGATGCTCTGTGACTCCGAGTTCTCGGGAATCTCTGGACTAGCCAACAAGCAGCAAAAAGCCACTGAAGCAACACGCGACAATCAAGGCTGAAAAACTACCTAGAGAGGTGTATAGCATGAAACATACTGTTAAAATTGCTATCGCTATCGCATCACTAACCTTCGCATCAATGCCAAGCCTACCAGCTTTAGCGGCCGTGCATTCCAGCTCAGCTCCTAAAGTCGTCTTTCAGCAAGCCCCTATCACCAATCCGGCCACACTGTTTTACGACGCCAAGCATGGTATTTCGGCCGTCGCCCATAGTTCCTTTCATCTCAGCGCGGAGATGATTAATCAACGAGGGCAAAATGTGTCCCGGCAATTTGGCGTGCAGACATTCTCGACGACACAAATCTTAAAAAAGGTATGGTTGTCGAATGGCATTAAGCAAGCGTATGTCACCACAGGGTTTGCTGTTGCCAACACAGGGTCGGATCCATCGTACAACAACACAAACTGGGACTCTACCGGTGCAGTTGAAGCCTACGGCACAATCTATTGGGACAACGTGACTTCCGATGGCTACAGCGAAACACTTCTCTCCAAAGTCACGGGAGGATGGAATAATAATGATAATTTGATCACCTTACAAAATCCCACAGTGAATTTTGGAGAGGAGGGGGTATCGTTAACGTCATCGGGAGGCACTTATAATACCTCGAATCAATTCATTGACGGGTTGCATCCCTTTTCCTGGCCCTTCACGTATTATGCGCCTTCCTCTTGGCACGCCATTGAAACGCCCCCTTCCTTCCGCATCTTTGGTCAACACACCAGCGTCACGTTAGTTCGCGGTAGTTCGTCGTGGTCCTTGACGTTAGCCGATGAGTACAACAATTAACGATTGGCCACAATTGCCAACTTCTGCATATAAAAAGGAGTGAATAATCGTGCAAAGGATTGTCGCGATGTCTACCGCTGTCGTGGGAGCGTGCGGACTCGCATTAGTTCCAAACCTGTCGGCATTTGCCGCCTCAACACACGCCAGTCTAGTCACGTCTAAAGTGGTCTTTCAGCAAGCCCCTATCACCAATCCAGCCACACTGTTTTACGATGCCAAGCATGGTATTTCAGCCATCGCCCATAGTCCCTTTCATCTCCGCGCGGAGATGATTAACCAACAGGGAGAAATCGCGACCAAGCCATTTGGTGTCAAAGTGTTCTCGACCACTCAATTTATAAAAAAAGTCCAGTTTTCGAATGGGAAAATCGAGAAAGACTATGTTACGACGGGATTTGCTGTTGCCAATACGGCCTCCGATCCGTCGTACAACAACACGAATTGGGATTCAACTGGAGCGGTTGAGGCGTGGGGCACAAGCTATTGGAACAACGTCACCGTTCACGGGGATTCGGAGATGCAACTCACGAAAATCACGGGCGGATGGAACAACAATGACAATTTGATCACCCTACAAAACCCAAAAGTGACAATGTCGGCGGACGGGTGGTCTCGGAATGGTGGTTATGTCACGAATCAAAATATGGTATTCTACCCATCTTTGGCCGAATATCCGTTTCAATACATGTATTATGCGCCAAGCTCCTGGTACTCCATTTCAGCGAGCAGCACCAGCGGGAGAACCTTTGGCCAGGAAACCGATATTGCGCTAGTTCGCGGCACCTCAACCTGGTCCTTGTACCTAAACGATTTCTTCGAGGGATAAAACCCTGCCGGTGAGGAAGCCTGATTTGATGGCGGGTGTTCAACGCTTTCGCTCCACCGGCGGATCGCTCGATGTGGTCATTCTGTCAGCCGGTTATAGAAAAGCGCCGAGAAAACCTGTCGGCTTGCCGTCAGGATGAATCAGCGTGGTTTTTGCGTCCTGGCGTATTCCGAATAGCAACGTATAATAAATACATAAGGAGTGATTGCAATGCAAACGGTTCAAATCAACATCGCGATCCCATCACAATGGAAAGTCGCACGAGAGAATTTAGCCCGTGTCTATTCGATTGAAGAAGACATGACCCTTACCTCTTTCGATTAAATCCGCCGGGCTGTTCAAGAAAAGTATGAGTTGAGGAGTACCGATGAATGAATACAAAACAGGGAATCATGGCCGCTATTTAGCACAGTATCATATCATCTGGTGCCCAAAATTCAGGTTTAACGTTTTGCACGGTGACGTGCAAACAAAACTCCAGGACATCCTACAAACGATCAGTGATCGGTACCAATACGAGCTGATTGAGCAAGAAGTCATGCCGGATCACATTCACGTGTTTATATCAGCCGAGCCTACTGTGGCACCAACAGATATGGTCCGAACGCTCAAGAGTATTTCTGCCATTGAGCTCTTTAAAGTGTTCCCGGCATTAAAGAAGTGCTATAGCCGTAGCGGATCATTGTGGAGCCAAGGGTACTTCGTCAGGACGGTGGGGACCGTCAGCGCAGAAACGGTACAACGATACATCCGAGAACAAACAAGACCAGAAAGGCAGACGTGCAATGCAAAAACAACGAAAAAAACGTCAACGCCAGCCCCGAACCGATGACCAGAAAGTATTGAAGGTTCAAAATAACTCCGGTCGCGACAGTATAGATCACGCTCTCCACTTAGCGGAAATAGTTGCTCCTCCCCACAGACTATAGTAAGTTTCAGCCGTATAATCCCGGGTCTTTTGTTACCGCGTGTGCTTATGCATGCCGGAGGGATGGCATAGCTTTGGCACACGCCGTATTCTCAATCAGATGCGGAAACCACCTCAGACTGGGCATTTGAGTGGGTTATCAACCGAGTATACGAAGCTCGGTCAATGATGAAAAAGAGCCCAATCAGGAACAAAATCATAAAAAAGATTGCGCCCAAATGTTGCCGGAAAGCCCCACCGTGTCGCCAACCATGTCAAAATCACAGCATTGAATGCTCCCATGACATTGAGTACTCCGTTAAGGAACAATCCCGTCCATAAGAGACCGGCACCTAAGATCTGTCAGTTACCACAAATGGACGTTGCCGAGTTCTACGCTGGCTCCTAATTCAATGAGGCGATCGCGCGTGTCCGCAGTGCGAACTAATCCCGCTGCAACGATCTGAATATTCCGGGCGACCAGTTCTGATCTTATAAAAGGAAACACAATGGCCGGAAGACAACAGACAATGTTCGGTTTCAATCGATCAATCACTGTCAGGCTGGATTCCAAACTTTGGGTATCATGAACAAACACACGGAACACCAATTTTTTCTGTAATTTCTTAACCATGTGGACCAACGCCAAGTTGCTGGTCACAATAGCGTCGGGCATCAGTAGTTCATTTATCACATCCAATCCTTCGGGGTCTTTAGCCAAACCGGCAATCATATCAGGATGAACCCATAAAGTTTTCTGCGCAGCTATCAACGGTTTGGCAAATTCTTCGATCATTCGGAGCCGTCCGCCAGCCACATGCACAATAGGCCACGGCGAAAGGACAGCCATGTCCCTTTGGCCCGGAGTCCAGACCGAAGGGATAACCGAAGGAAAATTGGGGTTTATTTTCGACATCGTAATGAGACCTCGCTTATCAAATGCATCATAAACCCCCGGTCGAGATTGGAAATCTAGACGCTCCGTGTTCACTAAAACTTTCTAAACGATATTCCGATCCGTGCAATGTACACTTATTTCGGATACGCAAGAAACTGGGTGAGTACTCCCTCAGGGATTTCGTCGGCAGGATGACTGCCCTTGGCCGATCTCTTTAACCAACTGTGAGCCGGCTGACCGCACACGCACCGCTGAAAGCCAAAGAGGCTCTCGAAGGAATTGCGATGCCCACAAGCAAGATCGTGCCATTTTGAATATACCAGGACATCATTTGATCCAACGAATCGCCTATAAGAACAGATCTCTTCTCCGGAAAATCCCAGCAGCAAGTACCCAAAGGCCACCGGCAATCATTAACAGGATCAATTGAGACCATCCGAAGGTTTGCCTTCCCGCAACAATAGCTGCCGGACGATCCCAATACAACAAGGACAGATGACCGGCCCACGTCAATCGGGGACTCAGAGAGCTCACGGCCGACAAAATATAAAACACGAGCACGACAAAACTGCCCACCACCGTCGCTCGACGGTCATCTTTCATCGCACTGGCAATGATAGCAATAACACCGGACAGCACGGCAAATATCACAAACGCCATGCCATTCAACGTCAAAATCCTCCCCAAGGCCATCTTCTGGTGAGGATCCCACACGTCTACGGCCAATATATTTGCTATAGTGACCAATCCGCAAACAGTGAAGAGCCCTAGCCAAAATACGACCCCTTGCGTGAGAACCCACGTCGTCCGTGAGATAGGACCAGCAAGCCAAAATCCTGCTGTTCCACGTGCCGGCCCTTGGGCTACCAGCCTTATCACCCCCATTACTGTCAGAATCATTAAAAGCCATAAATACAGGGTCCCAAAAAACTCACTGGCCAAATACGCCCCAGGATTTCCTAAACCTGCCTCCAGTCCAGTGGCAGAGACGAGGCTTTTGGGTAAGGCTCGGATTACGACGGCAAGTCCCGGCGTGTGAGCTATGGTCGGGTAGATCCACATAAGGAGTCCAAGATATCCAGCCAGCCCCAATACGCAAGTTGCGACTGTTCCCCGAAAAGAACGCCATCCCATGCGAATTAAGGCATATGTTAACGAGTTCACGGGTTTGTCTACTCCTTGGAATACAAATGTTCAAAGACGGTTTCCAAATCCTGAGTACGTTGCTGGAAATTCAAAACCGAAACGGTGGCCAAAGCCTTAAATAAGGCCTGGTAGTCCCCTCGAACCGCAACCGTCACGGTTGTTCCCTGCCTTTCCAAGATGGCCAATGTGCTCTCGTATGCTAGTTTATCCACAGTTTCTAAAGTAATCTCAAAGACCGTGTTCTTTTGGCTGCGTAGTCGGTTGATATCGTCCCAAGCGATTAATTGTCCTGCCTTAATCATTGCGACTTTGTCGCAAGTTCTCTCAATTTCAGTGAAGATATGGGAAGACATGAAGATGGTCTTCCCCCGTTCATGCTCTTCCCGCAGTAAATCTAAAACAACATGTTGCATGACTGGATCCAATCCCGAAGTCGGCTCATCCAAAATGAAGACCGAAGGATCATGAAAAAATGCGGCAATAAGGGCAAGTTTTTGCCGCGTGCCTTTCGACATTTGACGAATCGGCAGATCTAAAGAAAATGCAAATCGCCCGATCAACTCATTTAATCGTCCTTCATTTCGGATCCTTCGCAAGAGTTGCATATCTCGAAGAAATTGTCGTCCGGTTACATTATCCGGCAATATGACCTCGCCCGGGACATACCCGACTTGACGATGAATCGGAACACTTTCCGACCAACAGTCAAATCCTCCCACCGAAAGTTGACCATCACTCGGCCGGATGAATCCTAACAGACATCGAATTGTCGTGGATTTGCCGGCGCCATTCGGACCGATAACTCCCACGGCCTCTCCTCTTTGGACCGTCAGCGAAAGATCCTTGACTGCATCCATAGTGCCAAATCGCTTAGTCAGATGGCTTATCCGAATCATGACAGCGGCCCCTTTGAGCTCGACAGGGAACCAACGGCTTGCGCAAGTGTTCGACCCCTTGTCTTGTCCTCCGATGAAAATCGTACGGGAGATTACTCGTTACTTCGGCCAATAACTTGTCTGAGAGGAGGGCCCGGCACTCTTATCGACCCATTCGAACAGATCAGGACAGCTGGTTGACACACTGACAGCCCCTGCACGAAGCGCCTGCTGGACCTGGCCGATTGACGTAATCAAACCTCCCGCAATTAAAGGTTGCTTAAGACGGGAAAATAATTTCCGGACAAGGTTGGGCAAAATGCCTGGTAATACTTCTACGGCATCCGCCCCCTGCCGTTCGATCTGCGTGATTCCCGAATCAACCGATTGGCTGTCAATAAGGAAAATGCGTTGGATCGTCATCATCCCCAATTTTCCGGCATTGTTCACCGCATGGCCATGGGTGGAAATAATTCCATCAGGGGCGGCAAATTCGTGAAAAAACCGCAGAGCTTCAAAATCCCAGGTTAGCCCTTTAACCATGTCGATATGAACGAACACTTGCCAGTGCCGCCTTTGCAACAACGCCACAGCCTCGGCCACGGCATCCACCCGACCTCCCAAGAGAAAGGCCCATCTGCCTTGCCCTTCTCCGAGAACATTCCATTTGTCCGTATCCCGCAGTGCCGGTATCACGGAAGGCATCAATGATCTGTCGATACGCATGCCTTATACCACCTTCACTAAGATTCCGCTGGCAGGGTTAACCCCATGCGATGATGATACCACCTTGCCACTCAGAGCATTACCTTAAACCTTGTTGAACACCTTTCAGCCTCAAAGACTCTGCCTCGGGTCAAGATCGCATCTTTCATCCCACTCTCAAAAACTGTGTAAGGGATTTCTCCAATTTAGAGTTTTCCAATATTATGACGGCATTCCGCGTCGTGTGTAAAGAATAGGATACTCCATTGTCACATTTGTCCGGCGGAATAGTTTGTTCACTGGTCAAATAATAACAATCTCTGTCTCATTAGAGAAACCGGATAACGGCCAAAACTCTGGTGTTCTCTTGGAAACATTCCCTCTTTGGCTCAACCGACAAAGAACGTCCCGAATCTTTTCATAAACTTTGTAAAAATTCCATAGCCAAGTTCATCGTCAGTGATCCATACTGTCATCATTCTGGTCCATACAGCCAAGACACATCGTATTATCGGTATAACACATTACAAGAACAAAGCATAAGCCACCATTCCCTGTACTTTTTAATTGTGGAACGGTGCCAGCCGGTGGTCTTTTCCCTCACCGGACCTTTCTTTACAACATGGCACCCTATCCGGTCAGGCCCTTGGTATTGGATTGGTTATCGAAAGTAAGTCCGGGAATCACGGATCTGCATAAAGCTAATGTCCTCAGGAGGTTCTTAAAAGACATCGCCTGTTTAAAAGAAATCTCAAAGAAATCATTACATAAGCTGCCAAAAGGGTACTTCAGGAAAGGATTATTCAACTCATGTCATCTCCAAACTCTCACGGTTCACCATATTTTACGAGGAGGGATTTATGAATGCCGCAACAACAACCCGGAACGGAAAATGCCGAAAGCGTAACCGTACGGTCGGTTTCCCGCCACAGCACTCGGCAGTTCATTTTGATCCTTGTCATTGCCTCCATTCCCGCTTTTCTCGAAGGATTCGATAACAACCTTTTTACCTTTGGCGCTCCCTACATTGTGCACAATGTACATGGCACGTCCACTCTCTTAAGCACCTTAGCTACAGGTTATGCGCTTGGCATTGCCATATTTAGCATGGTTGGCGGCTATTTGTTTGATCGCACTCCCGTTAAATATACCGTCATGGCCTCCATTGCCTTGTTTGCCGGATTCACCGTGCTAACGGGGTATGTCACGACCCCTTGGGCTTTGTTTGTCATGCGGCTTGGTGTGGGGGTAGGGGTAGGCATCTTTCAACCCGCGGCAGCGGCTTTGCTGGGTGATATCTTTTTTGAGACACGGGGCCGGGCTTTGTCCCTCTTTTCCGTGTTATTCGGTCTCGGTCTTTTTGTCGGTCCTTATTTAATCGGCCCTTTTCTTCCCCACTACCGGATTCCCTTTGTTTTATCGGGAATTGCCGCACTGATTTCTTTGATCCTTTTCGCAATTTTCATTCCGCGCACATATAAGGTTCTGGAAAAACAGAACATAAAATTGTCGGGAATGTTTAATCGCAATGTTATCATCTTATCCCTCGCCATTTTTTTATTTGGCATCACGTTATTCGGTTTTCTCGGCTACTATTCCGATTATCTCTTAAACATCCTTCGTCTCAATTCGGGTGTATCCGCGGGCATTTATTCCATGGGAGGTCTGGGCGGCTTGATTTGCGCGTTCCCCATAGGGTATTTGGCTGACAAAATCGGGCGGAAGCAAGGGCTGATTCTTGCATCCCTATTAATCGTGATCGGCAGTGTCGGAATGTTTTCGGTGGCCCATAATGTCCTTCTTCTGTTCGTGCTCACATTTTTGTTCGGAGCCGGTTGGGGAATCTTCGTCGTTCTAAGCATCGGATTGGCTCAAGATTCGACCCATGATGCCATCGCCGGTAGCGTAACCGGCTGGATCTATTTAATTTTTAACGTGGGTGCTCTCTTGGGTGGTCCCATGTTTTCCGTACTGATCCCATTGGGATTCAAAGCGGCGGGGTTAATCACTTTGGGGCTGAGCAGCATAATATCGTTCGTTTTAAGTCTCCTGACCCGTCCTGTCACTCGGAGCAATATTGAAATGCCGTAACGATCGGAAACTTTTTGCCAGTGCCGCTTCTTTGATCCGATTGGGACTATACTGCCATCCCATCCAAGAAGCTGTGTACAAGCCCCACACCAAATCGGGTGGATTATCGTGTGGGGTCAACGATCTCCCCCTTTCTTTAAAGAAAGCTCAAAGAAGATATTTTTGAAAAAGAGAAGACAGCCTTCATGCCGACGACATAAAGCTATTTGATGTCGAAGATGAGACAAAAATATAAGAAGAAATGGATTCTCATACTTCCGTCCTCACGGTTGATGTGTTGTATCATAGAGTTAAGAATATTGGAAAAAGTAATCATTCATCAAAGAGAGAAGGATCAGAACGATGACAGGTTTTAAGCAATGGAAACAATCCCAGTTTTCTCACTGGAACCGGTTATCTCTACAACGGCAATCCGGTTGGTTAATTGGGCTTATTGCGCTGGGCGCGACTATGACCACCACCTCTGCCACAGCCACGGTGCCCGCTTTCTGGCAAGGATTGATGAGTGGCATCTGGGGAAGCGGAACGGCTGTTCTGATCGCATTATTAGCCGTAATTCAGTTCCGCGCCCGAAAACGCTAATTGCGAACCCACTCCTGTTCAAGAAGTCAAGGAGAATCCGAGGGCTTTAGAAGACGCATGATAACAACTCCTGAAAGTTGAAGCCGGTCGAGTAATCATAATTTGCCAGCAAGCGTCTCATGATGATAGCACAAATCGCGTTCTTGCCGGCAGGCCATTTTTCGTCACTAATCTTGTGGACAACGACAACTCATGCGGAGGTATTGAATGATGGCCGCAAAGTGATTTCCTATGACATGGTTAATCTCTTGGAATCCCATTGGAAGACGTCCCAATATATTCCCTAACACCAGTGGCGAAATACTCCTATACTCAGCTCCAAGTCTTGTATTATACAACCTCCTTCCCATACACGGGATCGCTCTGCATCACGATCTTTCAATGACGAAGACATTTAGTATCGATCCAGATGGGACGAGGACCTGACGCAGCGGGCTTGTTCATGGCATGCCGGAACGGCCCAAATAGACGAAATGAAGAGTCTATATATAATGGTTATGAGAGTGACGGCGTGGACTATTTGCCCTTGGCGGTTTCCTAAAGAGACGTTGAGATTAGCGATGGAGCATAGGTGAACGCCGAATGAAAACGAGCGAGCTTTCTATATTCTTCAGATGATTGCAGTAAGCATCAATATTAACGGAGTCAATGAGGATAAAAGAAAGAAACTGAGGAGGAAACAAACTTGCCGGATCTAAAAGAGTTTAACATTCACCTAAATCTTCCGTTTGGAATCGGAGGCGTAGAGGGAACTTGGATGCCGGACCGAAAAGAAAAACTTGCAGCATGGGAAATGTATGTCGAATTGGTAACGAGGATTACAGTAGTAGAATTGAAACCGGATGAAGGACTGCTCAGAGAGGCTTTGAATTCATTGTATTCTCTTTTCGACACAACCAGACAGATCCTCCGAAAATACGGACCCGAGATCGCGATCCCCAAAGGGAACGGCGACGAGAAACTTTCATTTGGTTTTTTGGCGGTCGCTGTACTCAACCAAGCATTACGCCCAGTTCTGGCTAAATGGCATCCTCTCTTACTGGACTACGAGAGCAGGAAACAAGATGGAATTTCGCCTTTTGAACACGAGTGTCAATGGGAGTACAGCAACGAACTAAGAAAGACATTGGACGAAGTTCGCCGTACGATGATTCAGTACGCAAATACTTTGGCTGATGTCGCTGGCATACCACTATTGCCAACGGAACGGAAACGGCAATAATATCGCTTAGTTTCGTTCGAATTATGGGCACCGGTCGGCTATACGATCCGTCTTTCACACCAGTGGTGAACACCCAGAATCGTAAAGCGTATTGTAATGGGCTCAGTTATCCAATTGTACAAGCCGACGTCACTTGATATCAAATTGTCTGTGAGGTCTAGTTAAATTGTGGAATCTTTTCGGCAATCCGGGTACTTAGCTTATGAGTGGAAAATGTTGTTGTCTCATTTAACGTGGGCAACCCTGAGCTCTTGTGAACAACGGCAACTTATGCGGAGGTATTGAATGACGGCTCTTAAGGGATTCCCCCATGACATGGTTAATCATTTGGAATCCAAGTTTGGTCAGTTCGTTGGTCTAGAGGCCCTAAAAGGTGTCGTCAGTGCGGCTTCATCGACGTGCAAGCTACAGTTTCTTCAGGGTTCGGCTGTCGTTAAGTCTTCGTTCCGTCCCAGAGAACGCCTCTTTTACGAACGCTATGCCAACACTCTTCGTAAGCATGGAGTTCCCCTTGCGGAACTATATTGGTCAGGGACTGATACGTGCCAAAAAAATTGGATCGCACTGGAGGACATACCCAATGTATTCCCTCAAGACCAGTGGCGAAACAATCCTATTCAAATCCAAGTCTTGTACAATCTTCATTCCTATACACGAGATCCGTCTCAGTCACGATCTTTCAATGACGAAGACATTTGGTATCGGCCCAAATGGGACGAGAACCTTACCCACCGGGCTTGTTCATGGTATGCCGGAACGGCCCAAATGGCCGAAGTGAAGAATCTATTGTTCAATGTTCAGGAACACTCTCAAGTTCTTTTCAAACCGGACTCGTGGCTATCCGGTGATCCCAACCCGACAAATTGGCGTATTCGCACTCATGGCGAACTAGTATTGCTGGATTGGGAAAGATTTTGCCGGGGAAACCCCGCCATCGATCTCGCCATCACGATGCCGACATTGGACACAAAAGATCTTTCATGGGAAACGAACATTGCGAAGCACTATAAAGGTTTCGAAGGTAAACACGACATCTTGCCATCATCAACTGATCTCGCCTTTCAGATCCGATTGGCAAAGATATGGACGATGGTCGAATTTATTGCCAATGCCGTGCAAGATGAAGAGCACTATTCAAAAGAAACCATCGTCTCGATTTTGGAAAAACTTCCGAATTTCCTCCGTTCATTGCTTTAAGGCCTCTTGTTAAACACGACAAGGTCACATATTGATCGTGACTCCCTTGAAATTTACCAAAACACGGCCGCAAAAACCCGTAGTCTGGGAAAGATGGTACGTAAAAGGTCATCAACCTGAAAATGCCTTCGACTAACGATCATTCACATATCCTGATCATCTTTCATCTTCCACACTCAGATATTCTCGAAATTGCTCAATGGCCGGCCTCTATGGCGCCTAAGTTTAGAAAGTAAGACCTCTTCGTCGAATCCACTGTCGTAAGTGCTTTGTATCATTCAGGTTCAGCAAATACAGCGGTAGAAAGTAGAGCGGCTAACTCGGCATGGGCGATCAAACCTCTCATGGGATTATCAAAGAGTTATTCTCTGACTTATTTTTAATTACACTTTAAGTAATTGCAAAAATTGGGATGTATAATAAGTCTGCTTGATAATTTAATACTTAATATAGGCTCAATATTACGACATATAACCCTATCTGCTTATTGTTGGAGGTAGTTTTATGCAATGGCCTCAAAATTCGGGTACTAGAATGGACGCCGATTATATTATCAAACTTTTGCGGAATTACCCCCAACTATCACGTGCCGAACTCTCGACCATGCTCCCGATCACCCCAGCCACCCTCACCCATCAGATCCGCACTCTCATTGATTCCGGATGGATTGGGGAAACAACCGCCCATCGATCGGCCATAGGCGGACGTCCCCGCATGGGGCTAAGTGTTGATAACACCGCTGCTTACGCTGTCACGGTCGTTGTGGGGTTAACCACGGTCGATGTCGCGGTGGTGGACTTCAGCGGGCACATTGTTGTCCAAAGAGAAATCGAGCATTTCATGACCGCGGTGTCTCAAGGGATTGCCGTAATTAGCGAGACGATTCAGGAGGTGATAGAGCAAGCCGCAATTGACCCCCACAAATGGGCAGGAGTCGGGATTTCGATTCCCGGCATCTGGGATCCGGACAGCGAAACCGTGGTCTTTTCGCCGAATCTTCCGCAGTGGGATGGCATGAAAATCGGGGAATTGTTCCGGCGTAGCCTAGATGTCCCAGATATTATCGTGGAAAATGACGCGGATGCGGCGGCCTGGGGAGAACTGTGGTTTGGGGCCGGACGTGACATCCAAGACATGGTATATGTCCTCTGTGATGTTGGTATTGGCGCCGGGCTCGTCATTAATCACCAACTGGTCCGCGGACAGGATAACTCCGTGGGAGAAATCGGGCATATGTTTGTGACGTCCGAAGGACCGGACTATTCCTGCGGATGCGGTCATGTCGGCTGTTTGGAAGCCGTGGCTTCGCTCGGGGCGCTCAATCGGTACCAGGATGGGGGGATGACCCAAGACGCAGCGTTAGATCACGTTGCGCAATACCTGGGCATGGCCTTAGGAAGCATCGTCAATATTCTCTGTCCGCAAGTCGTGGTCTTAGGAGGGGCGATGCTGCAAAGCTATCCGGTCCTCTGGCCCATGATCGTCCACAATACCCGATCCCGGGTCTTAAACCATCTGATGCACAAAACCCAATTTATCTTGTCTCCTCTGGGTGATCATGCCCCCCTCCTCGGATTAGCCGACCTGGTTTTTTCCCGGCGGTTGCACCGGGATCCAGGCAGTCCACTGGATACTTTGGCTTATCAGCAGTGGGGACGTGTTACACCCCCATCTCGAAAATTATTCTAACGAATGGGATAGAACCGAAAAGGAGCGAATCTATCATGAATCACAGAAAAAGCATTGCCCTCACCGGGGCGAGTCTGGCCGTATTCTTAGCCGGCTGTGGTCCCTCTGCGGCCGGCACCAAAACACCGCAAACCCCCGCCAAGAGCGTCACTCTCAATGTCCTTTATATGAATCAAGCGGGGTATACCACCCAAGTCCTCGAAACGATGGGAAACCAATTCGACAAGAAGTATGCCGCGAATCATGTGCATGTGCATTTTACCTTTCTGCCATACACCCAAATGCACAATGCCATTGTCACGGCCGCGGCCGCTCCCACGGCCCAATATGACGTCGTCTTATCCGATCTCATTTGGACTGCCGAATTCGCCCAAAAAGGCTATACAATCCCCTTGAACACCGATATCCAGCGTTATGTGTCCGACCCCCACGGAATCCCCGCCGCCATTTGGAACGGCTTCACCATCAACGGGAAGATCATGGCGATGCCCTTTCTGGCTAATTTCCAGAATTTTTACTCTAATAAAAAACTTTTAAAGGAAGCCGGATTTAACAGCCCGCCGAAAACCATGACCCAGTGGGTAACCCAGATGCAAGCACTGAAACAAAAAGGGCTGGTGCAATATCCCTACGAAGATTCCTGGCTCCAGGCCGAAGGGCTGACTTGTGACTATGTGCGCACCGCCGGGGAATTCGGGGCCCATCTCTTCAACAAACAGGGGCAGCCGGTGATGAACACGGGGGGTGCCTTGCAAGCCCTCCAATTTATGCGGATGCTCTACAAAGACGGCCTGGTGAATCCCAATTCGCTGACGGCCGACGAACCCACTGCGGCCGACGCCTTTGCCGCCGGTCAAGTCGCCTTTAACACCAACTGGACCTTTGTCACCGGGATCATGAATACTCCCTCGGAATCGAAAATTGTGGGCGATGGGGTGGTCAGCACCTTCCCGATTCAACCCGGCACGAATGCCACCACCCAAACGGCCTCCGTCTCCGGATTTCAAGGTTTGGCGATTCCGGCCAACGTCCCCTCATCCATGAAATCCTGGGCCTGGAAATGGATTCAGTTTGCCACCTCGCCCCAGGTGCAGGCACAACATCTGCACAGTCAATGGCCGGTCTGGACCGCCGTGGCCAATTCGTCCCAAGAGAAAAAACTTAACGCCGCGTATGCGGTCTACGAGCAAAACTTAGCAGGGGTGTACAACCGGCCTAAAGTGGCGAATTATCTGCAAGTCAGTGCCATTATTCAGCAATATGTCCATGAAGCGATTGCCGGCACCCTTCCCGTGCAAACAGCCGCCAACGACATGGTGCAACAAATTAAGGCATTGAAGTAACAGGCAGTAACAAGCAATGAGGGTTCGGGCTCTGTGGCGAACCCTCATTGCCGGGTAGGGAGAGGATGAAGTCATGGCACGATTGGAAACCTCCCGTTTATCGTGGCCTCAACGCTATGTGCGCCGGGTTTCGGGAGAAAATCTCTGGTTTGTCTTGTTGTTGATTCCGGCCTTGATCATTTTAGTGGGTGTCATTGTCATTCCCATGCTGTGGGCCTTTAAAATGAGTTTAGCCAATACCGTGGTGACCGTCATCGGCGGCCATGGATCCGTGGGCGGACGATTTGTGGGATTCAGCAACTACGAGCGTCTTCTGAGCAGTCCGCCATTCTGGGTCGCGCTCCGGGAAACCCTATATTTTTGGATCGTCTCCATGGCCTTAGAGGTAACCGTGGGCATTGGCATCGCGATATTATTGAATCAGCCCTTCCCCGGTTTCTGGTTGGTGCGCGCCATTATTTTCATTCCGTGGGCCGTGCCCACCGTCGTAAACGCCACCCTCTGGGGCATGATCTTTAACGGCAACAATTATGGGGCATTAAATGATCTCCTCTTGCGGTGGCACTGGATCACCACCCCGATCGTGTGGTTGAATCCCAGTCCGTTATTTGTCCAGATTCCCTGGTTGTCCCATCTCTTTTCCGCTCTGGGTTCGAATCTCGCCATCAATGCCATTATCGTGGGAGATGAGTGGAAAACCCTGCCGATTGTGGGATTTTTGGTGCTGGCGGGATTGCAAATGATTCCCTCAGACTTTTATGAAGCCGCCCGCATTGAAGGCGCATCCGCTTGGAAGCAATTTACCCGCATCACATTGCCCCTGATCGGACCCATTTTGAGTGTGGTCCTAATCTTGCGGACCATGCAACTGTTGCGGGCTTTCACCATCATTTTTACCTTGGAAGGCTATGGGTTGCCGGTCTTGTCCGTGTCTGCCTACCAACAAGCCTTTTCGTTCGGCAATTTTGGCATGGGTTCCGCGGTGGCCTTCATGATCGGGGTGATGGCCCTCATTATTGCGTATTTCTACGTCAAAAACCTTTACCGGGAGGAACTGCAATGACCCGACGATGGCCTACGCGAAAAGTCTCCGCGTTCGTGCGGGCGGCTCTCATTATCCTGTTGGGGGTGTGGACCCTGCTGCCGTTATACTTTTTGGTCCTCACCAGTTTGAAGCCGTATGTGGGCACCATTACCTATCCCCAGCAATGGGGGTGGAGTCGGGGGGACAGTGTGGCCAATTATCTCCTGCTATTTACCCACTATGCCCCCGGCAGTGTGAGTTATCGCTTCTTTTATGCCCTGCGCAACTCCTTAATCGCCTCCACGGCCACAACCCTCCTGAATTTAATTGTGGGTTCCTCGGCCGGCTATGTGTTGGCCCGCTCCCGCATCCGGGGTAAGAACCTCTTTACCATGGCCTTCTTGGCCTCGAATTTACTGCCCACGGTGTCGTTGATTATTCCCTTTTACGTCCTCACGGTGGGATATTTGAGCGGACTGCATCTCTACGACACCAATACCCTGCTCATCCTTTTGTACACGTCCTTTTCGTTAGGGTTGGTGATCTGGATTATGCGCGGCTATTTCGATTCGGTGCCACTGGAATTAGAGGAATCCGCGCGGGTCGACGGGGCCAGTCGGATCACCGCCTTGCTCCGCATTACCTTGCCGTTGGCCGTCCCGGGACTCATCGCCACCGGACTCCTGACATTCTTGCTGTCCTGGGACAATTTTATCTTGCCGTTGGTGTTGGGCCCAGATCAGAGTGCGTATAACCTGCCGTTTTTCATCTACTCCCTCAATGGGCAATATCTGCATCTCAACAACGAAATTGCAGCGGGAGGAGTCATGACCGCACTGCCTCCGGTACTCGTCATTATCTTTTTCGGCAAATACATTGTCAGCGGCTTGACCGCGGGGAGCGTGAAAGGATAGCGGGGATCCGCCCATTGTCAGGAGATTTCGGGGCGAATCGAGTATCCCAGGTTGTTTTACTCCCCTCCCAATTTTCCCTGTGCACCGTTTAGACGCACCCTTCTGATCTTTCAACGACCATGGATCACCAATACGTTGGCATCTTTCCTGTCATTCGAAGTATGGAGGTGAATACCAGTGAAACTAAGAATGCCGGGTCACCATCGCATCGCACTGGCCGCGGCCCTGGCGTTAATGTTGCCTCTTCTCGCCAGTCTCTCTCCCCGTACAGCGGTGGTCCGAGCTCAAAGCACCACACAACCTAGCAATACCTCCGCAACGAGTCTGTACCTCGGTAATTGGCACGACCAAACCGCTATTTGGATGGCCAGTCACCTCTGCCAAAACGACACGAATACCACCTATGGTCCCCGTATTGGAGAACTGCATTACGCTGGGAATTGGGCGCAAAACCAGATTGTCGATTACTCAGGATTCTTTTTGGATAACAGCGCCAACGCCTACTATGACCAAATTAACAACTTTACGGCTCAGGCTTGGATCAATTCTCAAGACGAGTTGCGCAGCAACTATCTGAGTTATGGCGGAAACTCTGTGCCAATTGAGATTCAACGCAATTATGTGATGCCGCCGGGCGAGCCCTTCATGGTGGTGCAGTACCATCTAACCAATCCGGGTAGCACTCCCGTAACGTGGAGTGTCCTGGACCAGGTGCATCTCAACAACGTCAATCCCAATGTCAACGTTACAACCTCCTACAACAGTGCGCTCAACACCCTCACGGCCAATATGACCGCCTCCGGACAATATTACATGGCCTTGGGCGCTTTGCAATCACCGACCTATTATCAGGCGGGGAACGATAGCAACACGACGGCATCGAGTCCAACTGCGGGCGCTTGGTATCAATTCAACACCTACGGCACTCTGGCCGACAATGGGACCTTGCAAACACCGAATGTCGATATGGCCTTCGAGAATAGGGTTTCGATACCGGCAGAAGGATCGACGAACCTTTATTATTATCTGAGTGTCCAGGGGTCCCAAAGCGCTGTCACTAATGCTGTCTCGACCGCCGAATCCGAACCAGGCAGTTACTGGTTTCAGTTGGCCGGAACCAATGCGAGCACGTGGCTAAACCAGGGGTCTTTGGTTAACACCTCGGATATAGGCGTCAATACGGAATTTCTTCGGTCGCTGTTGGTGATGAAAAACGCCCAAAACCCTACCCTGGGCACCTTTCCGGCCGCGACAAATCCGTGGGCCTATGGATATAAAAACTGGGCCCGAGACGGATCCTTTGATGCTATGGCTATGGATGCCGCGCACCACTATAATACGGCCGCAGCTTACTGGCAATTTATGGCCAGTCATCAAAACAGCAACGGCACCTTTAATACGAGCTGGAGTAGTTGGAACGGTACACCTATAACCAACGCCATTAGTCCGGAATACGACTCGCTTGGTCTGTTCTTAGTGGGAGTTTGGCGCCATTATCAACTAACCGGCAATATGGCCTTTCTCAATAGTGTGTGGCCTCAGGTGCAAAATTCGGCCAACTGGCTGATGGACAACATTACCTCCTACGGTTTTGTACCCGCAGACTACAGCATTTGGGAAGAAAACCAGGAGTACAATGTCTGGACCCAGGGCTGGTCCGTTTTGGGGCTGTATGCCGCCGAACGGATGGCACAAGCGGAAGGACAGCAGTCACTAATAGATCAATGGAGCGGTGCCGCCGGTACGATTCTTTCGGCCATTCAGCGATCCGATACCACCACGAATCCTGCTCCCGGACTCTGGAATGCTACCGATCAATACTATAATCGTGCGGTCGAGACCAATCTCACCCCGCGTGCACTGATCGACTCCTCCTCGGATATGTTGTGGGCCTTCGGTGTCATTGACTACCGAAGTTCTCGTGCCATTCAGTCAGTCAACAACATTGTGAACGCGCTGAGCAGTGATACTTACGGAATTGCCCGCTATCAAGGAGATGTGTACTACTACGACAGTTCTTATGATCCGTGTGGCGATGAGGCCATTGCTCCACAGCCGCCTTGGCCGCAAATGACCAACTGGGTCGCACTATATGACCTTTATAGCGGAAATGCCAACGAAACTTTAGCGCGGTTGCAGTGGGATGTGGCAACCTCCGGTGTGGGATATATGCCGCAAGGGGAAGCGGTTGCCCAGAACACCTTTACCCCCATTGTCAGTACGATGGTAGAACCCTATACGGCAGCGTCCTTTATAGTGACGGCACTAGCGTACACAGGCCAGTATCACGTCCTGTGGTATCCACCCGAATTATAATGCGGGGAATTACCAACCACTTAGCGTGAGCACTACCGTCGGCAATGATCTGGCCCAGTGGAGCAATGTCCCCTATTTTCTCAAACGAACGACATCTACCCCTGGAGGAGCCGAATTATCGGCCGTCAAGCGAGTTTTTATCTCCAATGGCGTTCATAACCTCTATATCCGTATTGACAACATGACCGGCACACTGCCAAATTTCGATACGACCCCACTATGGGGTGTGACCGTTTATAGCCAAGATTTCAATGGCAGTTCTTCGGTACCGATCTCTGCCAATGCACTCTATGGCCGTCCGCTGAGCCGCCCGATGACGTATTTGCTGGCACGATGGTCCAACTCTACGAGTTACAGCGAATTTGTGGCCAACACTACCAACGGGTGGGCATACTCCCACAATGTGACGAGCGTTATCGCTCCACAGTGGGACCCTAGCACAGGAACCGTCGAAGTGGTGGTGCCTATTCATGATGTGTCCTCAACAGGTAGTGCCTCATCCGGTTCCTGGGCGTATATGGATATCGGTTTTATATATCAAAACCCCAGCACCGGGACCTGGTATGACAATGATTTTCTCCAGCTTCATTACCGCATTACCGGAAGTGATACCACACCGCTTTATGGAAACGTCGAATAGCACTATCAGGGGCCAAGATGTCGATCCACACCCTTGGTCCCCGTGAAGCTTGCCATCAACAGAGAAAGGGCACGATTTATGAGAATGAGGATATGGCACCTTTGCACGTGGGGATTCCTGACGGCTCTGACATTGATTACAGCGAGATGCGGATTTGGACCGTCGTCTTCACCCGCTACAAAGTCCTTATTCAAACGCCCTGCCATCACGTGGACGACTGCAACCGGCATTGACGGGGGTATCGCTCGGGCATGCACGAGTTCACAACAATAAGGTGCGCCCCACCCCAGGTTATGCTGGACTTTTTACCGGCGCACATAGCTTTTCATTCTCAAGATATGAATAATCGAGCCATCATTTACAAATTCTGCGTTGCCGGTCGCAAATGGACATAATGTGCCTTACACCGTAAAGTCATTTACCGACCTACTTTGATCTTATTCGGCTTACAAACGAGAACTTCCCATGGCCTGAACTTGTCCTATCAGCTGGAACACAAGGGGGTTTTTAGCCCTTGACGCTGCCTGCCGTGAGTCCGGATTCGATGCGCTGTTGCAAAAAGAGAACAATCAAGGCAATCGGCAAAGATGCCACGACCACCCCCGCATAAATTTGCCCGTAATGCACGTAATACGCGTTGCGAAAATTCACCAAAGCCAACGGAACGGTGTCCATATTGGGACTTTGAATGAACGAGAGCGCAAACAGAAAGTCATTCCACGAAAGCAAAAATCCTAAAATGGCAGCCGTGAAGAGCCCGGGTAAGGCAATGGGCGCAAACACCTTGAGTATCGTTTGACGTATCGTGGCTCCGTCCACCATGGCTGCTTCTTCAATGTCCTTTGGAATCTGGCCGAAGAACGCCGTCAAAATCCATGTGGTTATGGGTAGAGCCAAAATCAGATACGGAATGATCAAACTCTGATACGTGTTGAGCCAGTGCAAATTGCGAAACACCAAGTATAAGGGGCCAATCATAGCAATTTGCGGAAAAAAAGACACCAAGAGCACAAAACCCAGAATGGCCGTTTTCCCTTTGATTGGCATCCGTGCTAAACCATATGCCGCCATGGATCCCAAAATCACCGAGATAACCGTTGTGACACCTGCTACCAGCATACTGTTAAGCAAGGGACGCAAGAAATTTTCTACGGCAAAGATGGCCTGGTAATGAACAAACGTCCATTGCACAGGAAGTAGGCCCGTGGTGGGCTGATTCAGGGCAATACTTGATTCCATTGAAGATTTGAATACCCAGTAAAATGGAAAGAGCGAGTAAAGAATGATTATCGCCACAAGAGCATAAAACCCGCTACGGCCAAACCATCGTCTCATGTCACGAATCCCTCCCGTTGTTTCAGGATGCGGACATAGACAGCCGCCAACAGCAGTGCGAGTACGGTAATAACCACCGCCACAGCAGCCCCGTATCCAAAATTCAAGGAAACCATGTATTTATACCAGTTATAGTAAGCGATGACTTCCGTACTTTGTCCCGGCCCTCCTCCTGTCATGACAAAGATCGTGTCAAAGACCAGCATCGCACTTAACGTGCGAAAAATAAGAGCCACCAAAATCGCCGGACGCAAAAGCGGAAGAGTCAAAGACCAAAAAGATTGCCATGCGGACGCTCCGTCAATTTTGGCACTTTCGTAAATTTCCTGAGAAATTGTTTGAAGACCGGCCAGAAGAAGCAAGGCAATAAATGGAGTATTCTTCCACATGTCGCTCAAAATAATTGGCACCCACGCCAAAACTGGGGAATTAAACCACACGGCCTGAGCCCCCGGCAAATGCAACCCTTTCAAAGCAAAATCCACAAATCCGGAGTGTATGTCAAAAAACATTTTCCATAACAACGCCGACACGGCGGTGGGAATAGCCCACGGTATCAGAATCGAGGCCCGCACTAAGCCTCTGGCACGAAATTTCCGGTTGACCACTAAGGCGAGAATCATCCCTGCCACAAATTCCACGCTTACCGAAATGATCACAAATATTCCCGTATGCAGCAAATCTCCCCAAAAAGCCGGATCACGGACTAAACTCTGATAATTTTGCGCCCCGACAAAATGCTGTGTACCGGGTTCCGTCGCCACATCGAATCGTGACGACAGAACCAGGTTATATACCAGTGGGTAAATAGCCACCAAGGCCAATGCAACAACCGCGGGCAATACCATTAGATAGCCCAAACGTCTTTGCCGTGCGATATAGGAGGCACCGGTGCGTCTTTTCGTTAATCCCTTCGGGGATTTGGTGGCCAGTTTAGCCGCCATGGCCGCTCACAATAGCCTTGACGGCTGTTTGGGCTTGATCCAATGCCTGTTTAGGGGTTAATTGCCCGGAATAGGTTGCGGACAATGCCTCCTGAATCCTAGCAGAAATCCGGGGATATAACGGAGTCACCGGACGCGGTGTCGCGTCGGCATAAACCGCTTCTTCTTGTTTAAACCAAGGAGCTTTTTTCAGCAAAGACGATGTGTAAGCGTCGGTGCGAGCCGGTGGATCTCCTGAGATCAAAGCCCTTGCAGTCATCGTCTTGGCAGAAGTCAAAAAGTTTACCAACTCCCATGCCTGTTGAGGATATTTGGTATTCTTATTGATCACCAAGTCGTCGCCGCCTAAAGACGCCGTAGGTTTGCCACCCTGAACGGGAGGGGGAACAAATCCTACCTTGTTAGCCACTTGAGAGCCTTTTTGTTCCGCGAGCGGATATAGATAAGGCCAGTTGGTGGCAAATACGGCACCGCCGGACAGAAAGGTCTGTTGCACATTGCCTTCTTCCCACCCTGTTACCGCCTTGGGGGATAATCCGGATTTAATCGCGTTATCCAACCAACTGAGAGCTCGAATGTTTTGAGGAGAGTTTAAGACGGGTTGCCCTTTGGAATTCAAAAACGATCCGCCAAAGCCCCCCGACACGTCCTGGAACACAGTGACAGCCCCTTCATATTTATTACCCTCAAATGCCAGTCCCGTTAGCTTGGGATTGGCCGCCATCGCTGTTCTGGCGTCGGATACCAGCTGTGCAAAGGTGTGAGGCGGGGTTTTGACTAAGTCGGTGCGGTAATACAATCCTTCCACGTTAATGAACCAAGGCATGGCATAAAGTTTTCCTTGATACTCCCCGGCTTTGACCATACCCGGGAAGAAGCGGCTCATATTGGGATGAAAACGATTCAAAGGCATAATCCATTTGGCCGCGGCAAATGTCGGTGGCCAAATAACGTCGGATGTGATCACATCCGGTGTGGCCGATCCGGAATTTAAATCCGTAACAAGCGTTTGATAAGCATTATTCGATGACGCCGACAACGTCTCAATTTGAACATGGATATGGGGATGTAATTTTTCAAATTCCTTGACAGCTTGTGACGTCGCTTGAGCTTCAGTCCCGAGACCCTGAGTCGCAAACACTAAATTGACGGTTTTGGATCCGCTTGACTGAGTGCTCCCGCATCCTGCTAAGGTTGCCGTGAAAATCATGACAGAAAAAACACCTACGGCACCTCGCTTAACACGTGTTCTTTGTTCCATATTTTTCCTCCTCAAAATGTTTTCACCGGGCCGTTCCGGCCAACTGCCGAGTAGAATATTCTTTGTTTTCAGTGATTTCTTTCTTTAATCTTATCGTTTGTGTTATTGATGTTTTGCGAATTTCTCGTATTGTGGCATACTTTAGGATATAATTCAATCGTTTCAATGAAACGTTTCACTGTTTTTTTAACGGAGGAAAACATCATATGTCGCAAAGTTTTCGTCGTGCACGAATCGGCGATGTCGCTAAACTGGCCGGGGTTTCCGCATCTACGGTCTCATATATTCTCAACAACAGAGGGAATTTTTCCGTTGAGACGATCGATAAGGTGCGGGAAGCTGCCCGGACGTTAAACTATTCTGCCAATGCCCGGGGACGGGTATTGGTTAGGGGCGTCTCCGAAACCATTGGTATTCTTCTTCCTCCGTTTCGCGACGACGAATATTCCCCCGGGATCTTTCTTGGCTTAATGCCCGGGCTGATTGCGGCCTGCCAAGAGAATAATTATCATGTCATCGTATTGTCCGGATCCGGGGCGGACAGCACTCAATATTTGCAGCAAGTAGGTTTGTCGGGGCGCGTCGATGGTCTAATTTTGCTGCATGATCCGGACCTGGTTGAACATCGCGATATTTTGTATCGGCACCACATCCCTTTTGTTGTATTCGGCAATCCTCGTGATGAGGATTTATCCTATGATGCCGATCTGGAAGAAGCCGCCCGCATGGCCACCCAATACCTCATCGATCTGGGCCACCGCCATATTGCTTTCATGCCGTCGAATTCTTTGCCCTGGCAAACCGAAAGGTACCAAGCAGCTTTTGAAAGCACAATGAGTCAGTTCCACCTCATATCCACGGTTCTTTCTCACGGATCAGAAGAAGACAGCCATAAAGGGCGCCATTCGAAGGAATATCTTCGTGCATATGATGCCTTAACCCAACTTAATCCTCCGACTGCCATTTTGGTCACGACAGCCAGGGAAGCCCAAGAGGTGATCCGATTAGCCCAGGATTTAGGCATCCATGTTCCCAGGCGTTTGTCCGTTATGAGTCTTGAACCGATGTGGGCATCCCAGGACACTCGTCTTACCGTCTCCACCGTGAACATCAATCTCAGTGAAGCGGGATACGAGCTCGCCCGTATGCTTATCTCACTTATTCAGGGAAGACCCGTCACAAGCCAGCAAGTCAGTCCCACACTGAATATTCGCCGGTCCACGGGAGTTCCCGCCGTATTCCAAACTCCGACAACGGATATTAGCGAACCCGTTCTCAAATCGGGATCGGTATTTGCTCTTTTCTCTACCCAAGGTCATGTGGAGATTCACTCCAAGCGCCAAGGAATATATAATTTGGATACCCGCTTGTTATCGGTGTACCAGTGGCGCATTGAAGATGAAGTGCTGAATCCCCTGAGTTTCGAAGTCCAAGACAAGAGCCTAATCTTCCTCTATACCGCCACCCAGGAAGGAGCAACCTTGGTACTAAGACGACACCTCATCCTGCATGATGATCATTTGGATGATCACTGGGTCTGGAAGTACTATGGACCGTCTACAACCTGGACTTTGTCTGTTGCGATGGATGCAGATTTCATCGACATTTTCGAACTTCGCGGGACCCCTAAAATCAAAGAGGGCAAGAAATCCAAATTCATCCAAGGTGATCAGTATGTCATCGAATATAGAGGTGTCGACGGGGTAATGCGCCAGGTCCGCATGCAAGCAGATCGCACTCCTTTGGAAGCGATAGAAGGAAATTGGCAATGGCGTATTCATCCCCAGGAAAAAGAGGGTCAGATTACAATGAGCATCCATTGGACCAACCCGGCGCTAATTGTGCCTCCTTATAACGCCGTGCCCTCTCACTGTGCATCATCTTCCTTATCTCCCCGCTTTAATTTCCGGGATTATCCTTGGGACCAGGTTATTCGTCGAGCCGATCAAGACTACCAGCTGCTTCTCACCGATTTTGGCCAAGGACTGGTTCCTATGGCGGGACTGCCCTGGTTTGCCACCTTTTTTGGACGTGACGCCCTTATCGCTTCTTATGAGTATTTGCTGTGGGATCCTAGAATAGCAGTCAATACCTTATATACCCTGGCACAGTGGCAAGGGCGGCAAATGAACGAAGCCCGTGAAGAGGAGCCGGGGAAAATGGTTCACGAAATACGCTTCGGAGAAATGGCGCAAAGTGGACAAGTCCCTTTCTCCCAGTACTATGGATCGGTCGATGTCACCCCCCTCTTCCTGATCCTTTTGCTGGAAACTTGGAAACGCACCGGCAACGATCAGCTCATAGCAGATTTATGGCCTCAAGCCGAGCATAGCCTATCATGGCTTTTGAAGGCACAAGACCCTAAGAGTGGGTTGTTTGCCTTTCAAAATCATGGGGATCAAGGTTTAATCATCCAATCCTGGAAAGATTCGTTTGACTCGATGGTTTACGGTAATGGCGAGCATGCCAAGCCTCCTTTGGCGGTCAGCGAGGTGCAAGGCTATGCCTTCCGTGCCTTAGAACTCGCGGGACAGTATTATCGTTATACGGGCTCTGAGGACAAGGCACGGGAACTAGACAAGCGAGCCCTCACACTCAAACGGCAGTTTAACAAGCTCTATTGGATCGAAAAAGGATCTTATTACGCGCTTGCTCTCGATTCCTCCCTTCGCCCTCTTGATGTCCTAACTTCGGACACGGGTCAATGTCTGTGGACTGGTATTGTCTCCTCCTCACGCAAGCGCGCCCTGACTCGCACCATCATGGCTCCTGAACTGTTTTCGGGATGGGGAATTCGTACCCTATCCTCGGCCGCCTTCTCCTATGACCCTTATAGTTATCACCGCGGCAGCATCTGGCCGCACGACACGGCTTTAATCGCCAAGGGCTTGGCGCAATCGGGGATGTGGAAAGAGGCACGGGTGCTGGCGCGATCTCTATTGGAAGCCGCTTCCCATTTTCCCTTTTCGAGATTGCCGGAGTTGTTTTCCGGTGAACCCTCCACCTCCGCTCCCTCACCTTATCAAGGTGCCTGCAGTCCTCAGGCATGGGCTGCGGGAGCTCCACTCTTGCTTCTTCAGGTGATTTTGGGAATGGAGATTGACGCCACACGCCAACTGATTACACTTCGTCCCGAGCATCCTTGGCTTCTTGGCCCCTTTTCTGTTCACAATATTCCTCTGACGAAAGGTGAGGTTATCACCCTTAAGTCCGGTTCCAAAGGGGTGGTTCTGGAACAAGTTCCGTCTCACTGGCAAGTAAAAAGGAATTGAGTGAGTGCCTCAGACAATAGCGAATTTTGTTTGAATCGATGCCCTTAAGCAAGAAATATCTTCTACAGTGCGTTTTCCCGAATAGATTCCTCATAACATTTGGCCTCGGCACTTACGAGTTCGATGTTTGTCCTGGTTGTCCTGCAATAAAGGCTTCGATTTGGGGCCAATACTTTAGCGCTGTTTGACGTCCTATGGCCACCAAATGATCAAAATCGTGGAATCCGAAGAAAGGGGTTCCGTCGGTGGGAGGACAAATCGTCAGCACAGGATACCCGCTATTTTCAACATCGGCTAAATATTGGGTGACAAAGGCTTCAGATCGAGACAAAATATCTCCGATACCCATCTCATTTCCGTTTTTTACATTCGTTTTAGCTACATTCACGGACAAAACCGGACCCGGATTTAATTCATAAGCCCAGTTGGCCGGCAGTGTATTGGCAATCCCTCCATCCACGTAGATGTGAGAGTTTCGCCTCACCGCCTCAAAAAGCCCAGGCATAGCCATGGTCGATCCCAAGGCCCACATTAAGTCGGCATGGTCAATGATTTGCCAGCCGGCGTTTGGCATCTTCAAGTTCCGATGCGGGGTGAAAAGAACCGCTGACATCGTGGAAAGATCCACAGACGTCACGGCACAGGGCATAAGCCAGTCATTGATCGACCGTACCTTGGGCGCGAGATCCAAAAGGCTGGCGAGGAATTTTTGAGGGTTGATTAAACCGGCTGCCGGCGGTCCAAAATGTGGCCATATTTCGTCGACCAGACCATGCTCATTGAGTTCAAAATAGTCCCAAGGGGCCAAGGTAATCTTACGGCCCCATTGAATCATCTCCCGGCTATTTACCCCTGAAGCGACTAATGAAGCCACCAGGCCCCCCGCTGAAGTGCCGGCAATGGCTACCGGCACCGCTTTCTTTTCCTCCAGCACCTGAATGACCCCTAAATGGGCCGCACCTAATAAACCGCCTCCGGACAATGCCAAGGAAAACATAAAAACTCCTCCTCGCATAACATATTTAGCCTATCTCAACACGTTCGAGGTCTTGGGCAAGGTCTGCTGGGCCATGAAAATCCGGACTCATTTGGCAATATCGGTCGTGTCAGAAAGTTTCGCCCCGAGACGCTGGAATCCATCCACGGTGATCCACTCCTTATCTTCTTCGGTCCATGGTATTCTTCCGTCGCAAGGTTGGTTCCTCCCGAACTCCATCTAAGGCACACCTCATCATGATGCAAACTCCATGTCCGTCTTAAAGGGTGGACGATTGTCCATCAAGGGTAAGTGTTACCCGCCGTATGATAAGGTTCTGGACCAAAAATTCTAGGGGATGCACAATTGGCAGTCGGTACCCTTTTTCATAAGTTTTCCTGTCCATCCAGAGTGCTTTCGCTAATCTATCATTATCATATCCCCTGGAGTGTGTCCAAGAAATCGGTGATGGGTTGTGGCGATGGGGTAACGTGTTCTCTGGTCAATATTTATGAGATATAACAGAAGCCGCATCATAGGGAAATATACTTAAGCAAATAAAGAGGAAGTCTAAGAACCCATGACCTTAATGGAGTGGCAACAACGGTTTCGTACCGTGGCAGACTGTCAGACATTTTTGAGTCGGAGCAGGTGGCCCGACGGGTTTATTTGCCCGGCTTGTGGACATCACGCGGCGCCGCCGCGTTCAATGTCTTCATCAGTAATGCCAAGGCCTTTTTAGACGGGACCCATCACGGCCGCTGTACTTCGCCGAGTTTGTAGTTTGTCTATCGCTTTAACCTCCGGCACTTGGGGTCCCGACTCAAGAAACAGCTGCTCTGGGCGTGGGTTCCTCATCCGCGCCCATATGGCACGCAAAAGAGTCCCGCCATCGTGACGATTTGATCCGCACGCCTCGTTTCCCTCAGCGAGTCTGAGTGGCTGACGCCCTAGTACCTTCTTTGAGCCTGCCACCGTGCCCCAAGCTCCCGCCCGTCCCTTCCGGGACTCGACATTCTCCAGTATAATCCATAAGTGGATGCCTCTAGGTTATGGGCCATGTGTTTAAGTATTTCTCGATACGTGGTGATTTGATGCTTCCAGCATACTTATGAAGGGAAGTGTTTGTCCATCATTTAGGCCGAATAAAATCCGGGAATGATAGACGGGGCAATGATTTCGGGGATTAGTCAAACGGAGAAACTTGAGTTAGTCGTCATACAAGGGAATCACTTAACAGACGCGTCAAGATCTGTTGGACGAGCGAGTAATTTTTGACTTCCATGAAACACTTAGCGGCTGCTTGCAACGCGAGATCTACGGCTGCAGAATCTTGATTGGGCGATTCCGCAATGGTCAGGTAATCTTTCCCGGCAAGGCGCATCTGATGATCAAACTCATCGGCATTTAAAGCATATTTAGCGGAAAATGCCGCTTGGCGACGCATAATGGCACCGTCAGAATACATCCCGGTATCCTCTTCCATTTCAGCGGCTACAACAAAGAAACTGTAAGCTTTAGGGTAGTCTTCTCGTTGAAAGGACCACCGAGCCATATCGATGTACGACACGAGCTCTTCGTGCGTGTCGGGGGCACTTGATGCGGCATCTTTAGAATTAGGTGCAGGCTCCCACTTACTATCACCGGCCACTCGGACGTACTTTTCCAAAAGTGTCTGATATTGCGCGCACAACTCATCCCTTTCCGCAAATAACTTGTTACAATAATCGCGCACCATGGACGGCTGATATCCCCAGAGCGTGTGTCGGAAAGGCATAGTTTTGGGCGATTTGTTAGACGGCGATGGAGCCGATTGAGTTTTTTCTGTGAAAGACAAAGAACTCATCCTTCCCAAACGTTCGCTGTCGCATGGCCTGGAGATAAAAGATTCCACGCGATAACGACAAAAAAAT
This sequence comes from Bacillota bacterium, assembly GCA_021821465.1. Lineage (GTDB taxonomy): Bacteria > Bacillota > Sulfobacillia > Sulfobacillales > Sulfobacillaceae > Sulfobacillus. The sequence goes on along the minus strand of JAKACM010000012.1, from coordinate 30,432 downwards.
GATAGCATATATGGCGATTAACATGTGATATAAATGACCACTTCCTGTATGATAGGAGCATGAAAGGATGCAAGGCGATTTTGTAGCTATTTCCTTTAATTGAATAATTTTCGTGGATTCAGAGCAAAAGTGTCGAAAGACACTGACGCAAAGCTATAGGGGCTTCACATGTCATGTGTATGCCAGCCAGCTGCCGAAGCGGAGGTGCTCGCACGACTTCCGATTTTCGGAGGTCGTTTTTTTGAGCATTTCCACTCAAGGGAGGTTCTTCGATCCATGAACAATTCACTCCATCACAAAACTTCGATCTACGCCACCGCCATTACTGCCATTTTTACAGGTTTACTCATCACATTAGGACTTCCAAAAAGTTTGGTGACCTACGCACAAAGCAATAGTCCCCTCAGAGCCTCAAGACTTGTTGTCACATCGGTATCTCCTCCCCTTCTTCGTCCGATTTCGATGCAGCCTCAGCCATTTTTGATTTATTATGGCTGGTTTTCACAAAATTCCACCGTACTCGCACAGCAAGCGCGGGCCATGGAGAAGTATTCGGTCGTTGTTATCGGCAGTGGTCTAGAAAACGCCGTGAATCCCGATTTTAATGCAGCACGAACGGTTATCGGCGAAGATTCCGCCACGGCCTTTTACGGTTATATTTCTATTGGCAAAGCTTCGGGGTTGCCGAATTACAGCCGCGCTGCTATTGCGCAGCGTGCAAAAGAGTGGGCGGCAATAGGTGTTAAGGGGATTTTACTGGATGATGCCGGCCCCGATTTTGGGGTATCACAGGGCCGCCTGCAGTCCGTCATCAGCATGGTTCATGCTTTGCATTTACATGTTATCGTAAATTCGTGGGACCCTGCCGCAGTAATCGATGTAGGACTGGCACCAGGTGATGGATATTTAGCCGAAAATTGGGCGATTGCAGCAGGAAAGGTCTCTACTCCCCCGGTTGAGGCTCGAGCCTTGGCAGAAATTAAGCAACAACATATTGCCGTGTATATGACCGCGACGAATGCCCAAGCTCCCACGACACCCCAGGCAGTCATCCACGATGCCCGTGCCACACTCTCTCTGGTCGAAGGAAACTATATGGCGGTGGCGGGCCCAAACTATTCTAGCACCTCCAATCGCATTGTCCCCGAAAGGTGGGTCGCTTCCGGATTAGCTCCCGCTTCTGATTTCGGACATCAGAACGATATGAGATACGTCGTGCCACAAAAATAGGGGGTTCGTTTGATACACCTCAGACTCCTATGTAAATAAATGGAAAGTGAGGATTTAAATAGTCATAATATTCCGCAAAGTAGTTGGGCGCATGCGTCGCGAACGTCTGCCCTATGAATACATCAGACATGCCACCGATTGTCGATTTGACCGGCGATCCGAATCTGTTTTTGTATGCCGGCATTGCTGGGGTGACGCGGATCCTAGCGGATCACGTGAATGGGTTGACCGTGGATCAGCAGGGCGACCTGGCACACGGAGTGGCTTGACCAGCTGGCCGGAGATTTCCCGGAGGATTTTTGTGGACAGGAAGCTATTATATTGCCGATTCAGCCCTCATGGCGAAGCCCTCGCCGGAGACAATCCGAGCCCTGGGTATGCATTTGCTCGGTCGTCTTGCCGATTGTCAGCGACTGAAAGTACAGGCTTGGACTGGAGAAGCCCCTGGGACCCTCTTATACAGTCCAGACTTGGACACCACCTTATACAATCAGTGGGCCCGGGCCTCTGTCTATCATTCCGATGCCTTAGACAAGAAGAAAGCACATGCATTACAAGCGGGTCATCACACGAGAAGCGGAAACGCTGGGAAAAGCGGCACGGAAACCGGCCAGCGCCAGCAGCTATCCATAGACAATTTCAATCGTCAGCGCTGTGAAGGCCGCTACGGGCCAATTTCCAATCCCGGGCGCGATATGGGAGTTTCCCTGGGGGCTGAGTTCTCGCGACGACAGATCAAGAAACTGCAACTCTTCGGGATTTCGCACTCAATTTGGCGTGATTGGCGTGCATCCGGCGTTATGCGCCGTATATGCTAAGTAGTTTGCATAAGAGTAACCCCTCCACATGGCATTAACAAAAAATGCTTGCGTATGATATGTGTAATCAATGACCGCATAGATCTGGATGCCTTGTTGTGCCAATGTTTTGGCATAATAATAATCTTTGGGGTGATGATGAGGCGTCCAGTTCTCTTCCAAATACCCATCCTCGGGAGTCAATCCCACTGCCAAGCAGGCATGTGGATTCCAGGCATTCACTATCACGTGGAGGCCCTCCCGATGCAGCGCGTGTACACAAGACCTGAGACGAAATGTTGTGACACCATAGTCGGGGCCTGCGCAGTCCAAGAGTATCCCTTGGGCTCCCAATTTGTCCCACTGTCGCGCGCTTTGCACGATTTCTTGCATGGTATGTCTGGGCTGATCCAAAGACATGCCCACCGAAATATATCCATAAAAATGAATCAGGGGATGCGATTGGATGAAGCCTCTGGCCGTGACAGAGTTCGGGTGATGTGGCGTTGCGAGGCCCGCACCTAATACCACGCACTGCATCGAAGAGAGAACTCGGTCAAATTGGCACTGTTCCGGGGGTGCGGTGGGAATCCATCCATAATAGATGAGAAAAGTCGGTAACATTTTTTCTCCTTCGGGTTACGGATATGCATGCGCAAGGAGCGGGTGTGACAATCGAAATATATCGCCACCTGTCAGCGAGACAGAATTAAAAATAATGTTTTGGCTACCATCGTGTATCCTCAAGCGCCCGCGCACATGCAAGGTGTTGATAGGCAACTGCAGCGACACGCCTCCCCCCTCAGCCACCGTAGACGTGACAATTTTCCCATGACCCTCGAAAAGAGTGACATCCGCCCCCATGGGTAGTCCCTCCAGTTGCACGTCCTGTGTTCGGTAGATAGCGAGCTGGTGAAAAAATCCTGTATATGGAATTCCTTGAGCTTGCACCTCGAGATAGACTTGAAAAGGGGAATGAATCCCCAAAGATAACCGCGTGCTGTCATACAAGAGCTTTTTTCCTAGCCACAACCGCAAGACATGGGAACCGGTCGTCTGCACAGTCAGGGTGGCGTGGCGGATGGTTTGCAACAACCGCGGTTGCTGTACTGCATATAATTGCCTCTTGACCGCGTCACGAATATAACCATGCGCCACGCCCAGCGCGATCCGGGGCACTACTGTTGATTCTTGCACATAACTCGCATAAATGTAGTTAAGATCCCCGGTTTGTCCAGTATTCGCCGTTTGGACCGCCACCAGCACTTCTGCCGTCTGGGTTCCGTGCAGCGCGATCGGATAGGGAATCATTTGCACTTGCACCAGTGCTCCGGAAGGGAAGTTGGCGTTCGTCACGGCAAAGAATCCTATGAAATGCTGGTTTCTTCCATGCGGCGTAACAGCTAGGCCCAACATCCCTGGTTTCCACGAGAGAGTGCGCTGGTCCGGCGGAGCACTGCCGTTGAATGTATAAGGTGACTGCAAGGTATGAGGGTTCTCGAGGAATCCGTCATGCCATAGTACGCCCGTTTGCATACGGGTAAGAGTATATGCATGGTTAGAACTCCATTGCTCCGTTGAGGCGTACGGACGCGTTTGTGTCGGCATCGGTTGCCATAAGAGGAGAGGGAGAGCCATACCGATCCCCACCACCGCGACCACGATTCCCCGGTTCATAGCAGATCACGCGCCGCATAATAGGCGGGGAAGTCGTGTACCATGTGCAGGCCGCTGATTAGCAGAGTCACAAACAACACACCAGTCCCCGCGGCGAGTCCCCATAACGGAGCAAATGGTCGGCCTGTCATGAGACTGCCTCCTATCCCTGTGCCTATATCCACGATCAACGCCAGTCCGGTGACCCAGGTAACAATGCCGACACGACCGAACACAAAATGGAAGGTTATAAGAAATAGCGTGACCGCTAACACCCCATAAGCTATCACCGCTAACCACATCGGCTCGGTATAAAGAGGAAAGTCCATAGCTGTCGCGGGAATTTGGGCGGCCAGCCTTTGCGCGATGAATCCGACAATTACCACGGAAAGCAATGAGAATGCCATCAAGATGAGAAAAGGACGATAAAAGAGCACGTTGGCCGCCGTAGAGGTCTTGCAGTGTGTGTCGCCCATTATGGGGATCATATGCGTGCTGACCCATTCCCCCGCGACAAAGACGGCGGGGAGAATGGGAACGAAGACCAATAATCCCCAATTGATAATAAATTCATACGTTACAGGATAGACATAGGGCCAGTACCCAACAAGAGTCGGGGCTGCTAAAGGGCCTGCAGGATATGTCCGCTGTAGGAACACCGTTCCGACAATAAAGCGGTCCACAAATAGCAATCCAAAATAAAACCACCCATATAAGCCATACGGTAACAGTTCTCGCATAACGGTCCTACGTCGAGGCTGAACCATGGGCATGGCCTGATAACCTTTGGATTGTGTTCGTGTAACCCATAGAGATTGAAACAGCATAATAACAGTGGTGACTACAAGACTCACGATTTGCATGTTCACCAGTTGCCGGATATCAAGACGATCTGGATGACCGTGGGTGCCGAGAAGCGCAGCTCCTACTAAAGTGACAAAACCGCCCAAATAAGCAACCGTAATGCGAATTAATTGACGCAAACTGTATAAGGGACTCGTGACGACTTGCAAAATAGCTAAAATGAGTCCAAAACGCACAAGTAACGCAATGGTGTCAACATCGAACCATCCCAAAATCCGAAGAAGGAAACCGAGCAAGGAAAACAATCCTATCGAGGAGGCGGTGCCCCATAACAATAACTCATTAATGGATTGGCGTGTACTGTGCTGGGCGTGTTGCGACATAAAGAAAGGAATACGCCGTGCAGCCATTTGCGCCCAGAAGGCTGAGAAGATGATACCTGAATAAATGCCTAGGGCAGTTCCCGTCGCCATCGGCACCGAGTTTGTCGATTCGCCCCAGAGTCCTAGTCCAATGAGGAAGAGCAAGGAAAAATTAATCACCCAAGGCAAGGGATAAAGTATCCCCCTCAGAATATTGCGGAACATAGCTAGCCGCTCGGAAGGGGGAGTGGTTGCCGAATCGTGTGAGTGGGCGTAGATCGCTTGTAGGGTCACGATGCTTTCACTGAGAGCAAAGAGATTGGGATATCCGTGTTCTTGGGCATAGCGATCATGATAGCCGAGAGATTCCAAAACAGCTGATACAGCGTATGGCGAAGCTGGGCCGTCAGTCTGTAATGACTCGTAAACGGTATAGGCTTCCCATGACAAATCGTCAAAGTCCAGAATGTTTCGCGGGGCGATCAATTGTGACAGGTAGATTTTTGACGGCATGGCGGTTCTCCATTTCTTCATAAATCCCGCGATAGCTTTGCAACATTTGATTCAGTGAAAAGTGCGCCAGAGCCACACTCCGTCCTTGAATGCCACATTTAAACCGTTCAGCTGTGGTCATGTTCACAAAATGTCGTAGTCCTTCCGCCAATGCTCCTGGATGCGCTACGGGAACCATCACCCCATAAGGTGCCTGTAATAAATCGGGAACCCCTCCGGCGGATGTCGATACGATCGGTATGCCGGTACACATCGCTTCCAGAATTCCTAGTGGCAATCCTTCACTGCGGGAGGACATCACGGCAATATCTGCGCGTTGAAGGACCGAGGACACGGCTGAGGTATGGCCATCGAGAAACACGCAATTGTCGAGTTGGAATGTACGAATTAAGGATTGCAGGCGGTGGTGGTAGTCTTCTGATGACGCTTTACCATAGAGATGCAAAATAAGGGGACGTGAGGTTTGCTCCCGTAAGATTGCCATGGCACGAATGAGTGTTTCTTGATCTTTCAAGGGGTCGAGGCGTCCAATGTGCACAATTTCAATGGGATGGTGTTCCCGCCGAAGGATTTCTCCAGAAATATCCGGAAGAGGCGAGAACTTCTCGGTTTCAATCCCATTAGGGATAACTCGAACATCCACGGAATGCCCCATGATGGCATTCACCCATCGACGGTTGAAATGGGTGACCGACGTGATCAACGCGGCATTGGCATAGATCCATTTCGTGAGGCTCAAATAGAATAATAATTGGAGATACCGAAGACCTCCAGGGGAAGTGCCCGATGAGGTGTTCAAGTCCAAGTATCGTTCCCGCAAATACATTCCGTGCTCGGTTACCACCACAGGGATATCGGCGGTGTGAGCTGCTACAATCGGGCCGATGGCTCCGATGCCCGCTACGGTCAAGTGATAACACGCCATGTCGGTAGGGTATGGCAGGGAAAGCGGGAGAAAAAAATGATAAAGTTGGCTCCAAAACGTGCTGATCGCCTCAAAAGACACTGCATCTGGCACATTATGCTGACACAAAGCGATGAACTGGTTAATGATGGTGCGGTGTCGAAATAAGGCGGTTAAAGAATATTTCTGGGCGAATTGATAGACGACCATCAGGTCGTTGATATTGAGAAAATGTTCAGTCGTATTCAAGGGAAATAATAGCTGCTTAAGCCATTGCAGTAAAGCCTCGCCAGCCGCCACAACGATATTCTGGCGGCAACTCCCATGCGAGAGATACGGAAAATATTCGTCATGGCGTTGGTGTCCCCACAAGATGACGGGGCGCACACTGACATGACTCAGGGGTGGATACTCCAAGGGAATCCATGGATGAGAAACGACGGCGTCCACGTCAAAATGAATATCAGACAAATGGTCGAGAAGCTGCTTCAGCCACATACTGACCCCCCCCACTTGATAGGGATAGGTTCCTTCGGTCATGACATACACCCGTTTGACTGTCATTAACGTATTACTCCTCAATTGTATGCGCTCTATAAAGTAGAGTACGGCACTAATTTTAAGCGATTATCCATTATTACAATTACAATTCAACATTTTTCTCAAATTTCCTGCATTTTATCCGCAGACTGATGATTATAGTTATAGGATACGGGTATTAAAAACGAGGAATTACATGTTAATGCGCGCCGTAAGAGTGTGTTTAAAGGCATATAATCAATGATTGGCATCCGCTCAACATATATCTTCCAAATTCCTCATCTGAATCCGTGAGAGGTCCTGCAGCAGGCATTCCAAGACGATCCATTGAGGATGAAGAACAATCACAAGAAGTATGACGTACCCATTTTATAGGCACTAGCATCACGAGTTACTGAGTAGGTAGGAAATATAATAAATGTGTTAGCATAAAGAGGAAGGATTTGAAGTAGACAATGAAAATGCATCTCAGAATGAATCCTCTTTCTCTAGGGATTGTGCTATTGACAATATTCGGTCTGTTGGCGGTTTTCATTTATTCTCGCCCCCCTAGAATTACACGCCGCGCTATTGTTTGGAAACAGGGAACACTCGGTCTCATTGTTCCAGTGTATTGGTATGGTTCGATTACGTCTCTCATTAAGATATCCGAGGCGGGGGTACCAACGATCGCGGTGATCAACCTCGCATCGGCGACCGGACCCATCCTTTACTGGAACCGGACTACACACGCTTTTCAAGATGCCGGCGTCAAGACCGTGGGAGATGTATGGACGGGGTATAACAGTGTTCCCATCACGACTGTTGAGAGACAGATTCGCGATTACATGCGCTGGTACCCAGATATCTCGGGAATTTTTCTGGATGGGTCTTCCGCATCACCTTCTACTTCCAGTTATAAGTATTATGAAGCCTTGTACCGATATACAAAAAGTCTCCGAAAAAATGCATTGGTCATTGAAAATCCCGGAACCTGGGTTCCTCAACAATATCTTGAGCGAAATGGTCGCAATACCTCCAATATCATTCTCATCAGCGAAAATGGTGCACCCTATTCCATGCGAGAGATGAAGTTCAATACTATCCCCGCATGGGCACACAAGTATCCACGTCGTCGCTTTGCGGTGATAGTACACGGCGCAAAACGATCTCAACTCTTGGTATTTCTCAAAAAATTGACGGTCTTTGAACATGCAGGTTGGGTATACGTGACCAATGAAGATGAACCCAACCCCTACGCCTCGCTTCCTTCCTATTGGAAGATGGAAATTCAGTTCGTCGAACACGTGGACAGCACGAATGTACGCACGCCAAGAAATGGACCTCCTTACACAAGGGAGGCTTTTCACAAATAAGCTGACAGGCGTGATGTAGATTTTTGCCCATAAACGCCAACGCTATGATGCCGACAGCATCGAACATGGCTCACGGAGGATAAGAGCACGGCTGAATTTCCAGCCTCCAAGTTAAATAGTCCACACGGCCCGATTCCTGCAAGCAGCACAGACAAACCTATCGGGCCACCCGCTGCGACTCAAGAATGTCTGACAGTTTGCCAGGGTACGACACCGTTGTTGCCACTCCATTAAGGTCTCTTAGACCTCCTCTTCGTGGACGAATCTCCTTTGCTCGCCATTTTACGACCTTTTGCCGTGAAGGCGGGGAATATTTTTGTGGAGCGGTTTGCTCAAGTATTTAGGCAAATAGCATGACCTGCAGGATTTTTTGTCTCAAACACCAATACCCAAGGTTATTGACCACTCCAGTGCCAAAACAGATGGGAAGGGGATGCCTCACAGAAAAAGCCTGTATTGCCCACGCACGATCGACAATACAGGCTTGTGAATCCAAAACCGTAAGAAGTTGGGAAAATCGGGACCGATTTACATATTGAGCGTCGGTTTACCGGGTGTCCAGTCTACAGGACATAGTCCTCCCCCCTGAATAGCCTGCAAAACCCGAAGCGTTTCATCAACCGAACGGCCTACGTTCAAATTATGCACGACCTCGTATTCTACGTAGCCATCGGGGTTGATAATGAATAATCCACGGTATGCCGCCCCTTCTCCTTCCACATAGACCTGATACCGACGCGCAATGTCCTGAGTCCAATCGCTGGCCAGGGCATAGCGAATCCGGCCAATGCCTCCTTGATCCGGACTTTGAGCCATCCACGCCTTATGTACATAGGGACTGTCTGTGGATACACCTAAAATTTCCGCGTCCAGTTCTCGAAACTGGTCATAAGCCTTGGAGAGTCCGGTAATTTCGGTGGGACAAACAAAGGTAAAGTCGTGGGGATAAAAGAAAAGAACCAGCCATTGGCCTCGGTAGGTGTCGAGGCGAACCTTTTCTGTTTCACCAGTGGGCATAATCGCGGGCATCTCAAAAAATGGAGCAGGAGATCCAACAAGAGCCATCTAGTCATCCTCCTTGGTTAAGAATTTTCGATTTGCGATTATAATCGCAGATTGTGTGTCTGGTCCCGAACTTCTCGGACGACGTAACATTCTTCATTCCGGCACCACCGACAGATGGCCACCCAAAAGAAGCCAGCACTTTTGTAGTGTAACCAATGATGGACCATTTGTGCATCCTTATAAGGGACCCGAAATGAAGAATCCGCGGATTTTATGGTGTTGCACCTTGTGCAAGTTCCCCAATGGCTCTGGGCAGTCATTACAATCATGAACGTAAGTGTGATACCATATGAGCACATAGAGGATTTCTGTGGGCTTGGAGTGAAAGACATGGGCTTTGAGAGGTGGACGGCTTTTTTGACCAAGCGCAAGATCTTTGTCATTTTCGCTTGGTTGTTATTATTCGCCGCCACACTGCCCTGGGCTCTCACTGTCACCAAACATTTAACCCCCGCAGGGTTTGGCCGTCCCGAGAGCCAAGCCACATGGGCCACCAACCAAGCCGCTCGGCTCCATCCACCTCCCACGCCCATTCCAATTTTGATTGATCATTTGTCTTTTGCAAAAGTTCAGAGCTTGGCACACAGTGAGCATATTCCGACGAAAAGCTTTCACCGTATGTCCTCCGGTCGTATTCTCTATTTGCCCTTGGCGGGAACTCAAATGGCTCAAGAGACCGGTTTAATTCGAAACATCCACCTTAGTCACGGACAATGGCAAGACGTAACTCAAGGCACAATCGGTAATCGGGTATCCCAAGACAGTTCAAAAACTTTGGCTATCAGCGGACTCATGGCCTTGCCTGTATTGGCCATCTTATTGTTTTTCATTTACGGCTCGATTGCAGCCATACTTCTTCCGTTAATCATCGCCATAACCGGATCGGAATTGGCTTTAGCTATTATCTCTATTATTGAAACCCACATTCAGCTTTCGGTTTTCTTAACCAATATCGCCACCTTTCTGGCCTTAGGAGTCGGCATCGATTATGCGCTCTTTATCAGCAACCGATTTCGCCAGGCCTTATCTCGCGGTGAAAGTGTCGAGAGAGCCGTGGTCGAAAGTATGCGCCATGCGGGGCGATCGGTGCTCTATTCCGGCATTGCCGTAGCCCTGGCAGTGGCCGCATTATTAATCGGCGGTGATGCCTATTGGCGGGGACTCGCCCTAGGCGGGTCGATTGCCATTGCCTCGGTGTTATTGGCTACGCATTCCTTGCTTCCGGCCATTATGGGCTTGATGGGCCGTCATATAGACTGGGGACGTCTTAAACGGATGCCAAATATGGGATTTTGGCGTCGGCTAAGCCAATGGGTGACACAAAGGGCTTGGGTCGCTATTATCATCGGTCTCGGGGTTTTAATGCCCTTGGCATTTTTTGGAGCCCAAATTAACATGAAAACTCCGGCGAATCTGGCCACTATGCTTCCTCTTAACAGTTCTATCCGGCAAGCTGTCATCCGGGAGCAGAAAATCCAGGGGGCGGGCAGCATTACGCCTTTAGCCGTCGCGATCCATCTTTCCCCGTCTCTGACTTCGAATGCCGGTTGGAATCGGATATTTTCGGTGACCAAAAAGTTAAGCGCACTGCCCAATGTGAAAAAAGTGGCCTCTCCTACCACAAGCCTGGGGCTAAAATCGCAGCAACTCGCCGCACTGATCAAGCGGCCCCAAAGGTTTCCGACAGCTCTAAGGACCGGTATCAGCAATTTCATGACCCCGTCCGACACGCATCTGGTGGTGCTATATGTCACCGCTAAAACAGGGCCGGATAATCCGGCAACATCCAATTTAGTCCATCGTATCGATCAAAACCTGCCGCTCTGGCTTCCCAAGGGTTCGAAGGCGGCAGTAGGCGGGCAGGTACCGATATTGCGCAGTTTCAACATTTTAACTCAGCACCGCTTGCCCATTATTATCGCATCAGCCTTGGCGGTAGCTTTCATTGTTTTGGCTATTGCCACCTCTTCCGTCATTCAAGCTTTTTTGGGAGTGATTTTTGACGCCTTAGTGGCATTAGCCACCGCAGGGCTTTTGGTGTTGGTAGTTCAGCATGGGCAATGGGGCTTTGAAGCCCAGCCTTTGGACAGTTCCATCACCCCTCTCATCTTTGTTTTGCTGTTTGGCCTGTCCATGGACTATGAAGTCATATTACTGCACCGGATCCAAGAACCTTTAGCAGAAGGAGAAACGGTGCGTCTGGCCGCAGCCCATGGTGTGGCAACAACGGGTTCCATGATCACAGGGGCAGGGATGGTCATGGTGGTAGTTTTCCTGTCCCTTTTAATCAGTCCTCTGCAGGTAATGAAAACACTGGCCATCGGACTGAGTTTTGCGATTTTAGTGGACACCTGGATTGTTCGCTCATTTTTGGTTCCGGCAGCGATTTCGGTTTTGGGACGTCATGCCTATTGGCCCTGGCGCATTCCCCAAAAGTCCTCTTGTGACACCAGGGATGGGAATCTCAGTGCTGAGCGATATCAGGAAGAGGAGTAAAGGCATAGGGGAGAACCATGAAGGTCTCACCTTAAGATCTTATTTTACGGATTTAATTTTCGTGGGCGATGCGACAGCCCCACAAAGAAATCCTTGTGCAATCATCGCCTGCGTCAATGCCGTACTGCACCCCCAAAAAAGGTTGGGGAGGTTCAAGTGAGTCGTCTGTCCGCAAAACAATCACTTTATGAGCCATGGAAGAGCTGATTAATAGCCGCTTTTACCCATTCAATGCCCTTTCTGGCGCGATGATCTTGCCCGTTAGTCCCGTAACGAGGATATATTGCTCCTAATCTATCACACCAAAATATGATAAAGCATCCTTGACCGTTCGCGGATGGAAATCCAGTTGCTCCGAAGGAATCCCATGGTCGAATCCATAGTGGACCGCCTCCGCCCACGTGGACGGGTCCACCGTAGCCATAAAGACCCGATCTTGATAGACAACCACCAACTCAACGCCTCGAAAAAAATGCGCATACCAGCAACCGTCTTGGATGTTAATCATACTGTTCTGAAGCTTCTCCGCCAAGGCAACGAATTTCTCATCAGCCACAGATACGAGCATGAGTCTCCATGATCCTACCTGTCGGTGGCCAATCACATTAAGAGCGTTGAAGTCGCTGTCGGTTTTAAGGGATCGATCGACGACAACTCCCATGTACTCTTGTTTCACGTTACCTCCCTATATTCCGTGCCTGTGACACTAACTGCGACTTGTCCGGTATTCAACTCAACCGCCGCTGGAGTCGGCATGAATGAATGGTGGACAACTTTCGCCTCGCCCACAGCTGTCTCACCAAGATCGTATCAATTCTCGCTATGGACAATGTTGCCTAACATGGGACCTTAAAAGTAAGAATACACCAGAGAGGACAACATTTCCTTCGAAAAAACTCAGTTTTCCTGCGATTAATCTCCTTGTCGTCACACAACGGTTGTCTATATTTGTAAACGGTTTTAGGCAACTGCTGACGCCAACGAGGACGTAAACCGATAATAGAGAAAGAACGGACCGTTCGGCGATATTCGACTTGACAGCTCATGCAGAACATGATAGCTTTGGCATACTTTTACAAAGGAGGTCTACCTTGTGCTGGTAATGGGCGACTGGAGTCTTCCATATAACCAAGGACATGCCCCAACGGCTTCCAAGGGCGGAGTTTGCCCTTTTGGCCGATTGGGCATTTCGAACGCACAAGGGTTTGTTATTCGCCGTTTAACCTAGCGAAACCACACATCCTTTGGCGCTCGGGTGCTCACCCGAGTTTTTTATTGCCAAAGGAGGTTTTTGTCTCATGCGCACCAGCGCCTTGAAGGCTTTTTACCTTTTTACCATTTTATGGGCTTTCAACCCCACCGGTGGCCTATGGATTCTGTATCTGCTGCACTGCCATTGGACACTCTTTCAAGTGGGCCTGGGTGAAGCGGGCTTTCACCTCGTTTCATTTCTCTTCGGTATGCCGACAGGTCTTTTCGCGGATCGCTGGGGACGACGTAAAAGCTTGGGGGTTGGACTTGCTGTCCAAGCCCTGACGACAACATCCACATTATTATGGGCGCCGACAAGCTTCATACTGGGATTCATTAGCATCTCTCTAGGTGCGCTGGCATGGTCCTTTATTGATGGTGCCGACCGCGCACTGTTGTTCTCAATTGTCGATGATGGAGACAGCTCGACATTTGGCAGGGTCTACGGCTCGATATTGGCCGTCAACCTGATAACACGGGCATTGGCCACTGCCATGGGAGGATGGATGGTAGCACACCGAGGGTGGTATATGCCATACGGAGCGACGGTTCTCAGTTCATTGTTGGGACTTTTGGCAATCAAAGCACTGCCGGAGAATCGCTCCCTTTCAGGCGATACAGTACCCTCGATCCGACACATGGCCCAAGACCTTAGTCGTGCACTCGGAACAGTCCAAAAACTGCCGGGCCTCTCTCTTTGGGTGCTCCTGGGCTCCCTTCTGGCCACGATGGTCACCATCAATAACTTATACGCGCAATCCACTTTGGCGCTCAAAGGTGCATCATTGGAAAGCGTTTCTCTTTTAGTGGCTCTGGCTGGCATCGCCACCGCCTTAGGAAGTTGGGTTGGGGGCAGGATCGGTTCCGGTCGAGAAACAAGGGTACTCTCTTGGGGTACACTAATCCTTGGTGTTGCCGTGGGGACAGTCGGATTGTTGCCCTTAAAAGAGGCATCGGTCGGCTATGTGAGTGCCGCCGAGGTCGATGGGACGTTGGATCCCCTCTACGAATCCGCCTTAAATCGGCTTACCCCGGACGCACTGCGAGCCACGATTCTCTCCATTCCCGGAACCGGCTTCAGTCTCGGCATGATCTTCTTGTTTCCGCTGATGGGATGGGCTATGGGTGCACATCATGTGCAGATAGCCTATGGACTATTGACCTTGGGTTTATGTGTCATGGCCCTCGGATTTGCGAGTGCAGAACGCTACCGGGGCAAGCCGAGAAAAACGCAACGTGAACAAACTTGACCCATTCAAATGTCTCGGCCAAGAACAAAAAGTTCGATTCGGACACTAAGAGACCAAAATTGAGGATCTAGGCCTATACTTCCTCAATCGAGCAAATTAGAGGGCCGAATTTTGCGGCCGACAACAAATATATTGCGGGCCGGAGAAAACCGTTATGGATCCGGCCCGCCTGTATACCAATCAGATTTATACTGTTTCACATACAATGGGCTTGAGGTTTATCCAAAGGAAGATCAAAGATCATGGGAGGCTCACAATGAGAAAGCTCTCGCTCTACATTGCCACGAGTTTGGATGGTTACATTGCACGGCAAAATGAGTCACTCGACTGGCTGTTAAACCAAAGGGCCGATGACAACGGATACACAGCTTTTTATGACACGATTGACACTATTTTGTTAGGTCGAAGAACCTACCAGTGGATTTTAAGAAATGTGCACTCCGAATTCCCCTACCAAGGCAAGAACTGTTACGTCTTTTCTCGAACGTTGAAAGGGCAGACGGCGAACGTCCAATTTGTGAATCAAGACATTGTCACCTTGACCGCCTCACTCAAGAAGAAACCCGGAAAGGGCATTTGGATTGTGGGTGGGGGCGAGGTACTTAGCCCATTACTTCGTGAAAACTTGGTCGATGATTTGATCATTCAGATTGCACCGGTAATTATCGGACAAGGCATACGATTGTTTAACCCAGGTCCTTATGAAATGGCACTCGATTTGGTGAAAGTTACCCAGTATAATCAATTTGTTGAACTGCAGTACCAACGCAAATGACACCAATCTTGGTGAAGACATAAGATGTCAGCATCATTGACTTGTCGCCGATTCTTGTCATTCCGAGGCATCCGCGATTTCTCGACCACCATCATTTTGCTGCTAATGTTCCTTGAGATTACCGTAAGGTGGCAGACAGCGACTATAGAAAAAAACAGACCTTACACCTACTCCATAATTCACCTCTACCCCGATGCTCTCTACCTGATGGGTTAACCCCGTACCCTGCCAATTGGGGAAATAACCGTGCCACAAGTAGTTCCTTTTCAGGACTACCATATCCCATGTTGATTCATTTTTAGGTTTAACTGGCTTAACGCTGTTAGACAACTCTATAACCATGGCGGACCTTCTTGGCAATTCGAAACCTAACGGCCTGTCGTCCGAGCGGCGAAGCGGCGATTATCCATTTACAGTATCGGGATCGGATTAGCTAATACCAAAAATATCTGCACTCCAATCCCGACTATGGCGACGCCTACCGCCAATCCAAACATGAGCCATGGACTCTTAGCATGCCGCGTCGGCTGATGAGCCCCCCGTGAACTAGAGCAGGACGACGTGTCCATGTCCAACGGAGAAATACAACCTCAAGTACGGTGACCAGGAGACTTATTCCCCCGCAATGCCATAACCGAGGTGTAGGTTGCAAAACTTGTGTGGCACTATTGCGTAAGGAAAAACCCCATGACGACACTGTTAATAGACCCGGGATCAACCAGTATCGGGGCCCCGGTTGAATCTTTTTGACGGACATCCCGTTTTCCCCCTAACACTTTTAACAGAGCGCATCTGTGCCATTACAAAATATACGTTATTGTCCGATGTTTCTGCCATCTTATGGTATTATATTATTAAGAATTTGTGTTCCGATACGCTTATTGGCTGGGACAATGCCTGCCGGGGATTTTATGGCGAAGATTACCACACAGACGGCATGATGGAATATTGGACCAAATCTCTGCAAGCGTTGGCGCAGGCCGCCTATGTGATGGCCCATGAACCCGCGGGGATACAATAATGTATTGTCTCAAGACGATTACGATCGATTTCCTTTATCCTGCTGCTACTCAAACGCCGCCCTTTGGTTCCGGATTTTCTCCTGAAAAGATGGCCCTAGGAGCTTGTCCAAAAATTGATCAGTCGTGGAATAGTTATCCACAGCCTAGTCTATCAGGCGGCAACGCGTCCGAAATGTCAGGCACAGGCGTGCACAAGACTGGGGACGACGCCTGAGAAAAATTTTTAAAAATCCGCTACGTCTCAAAGGATTTTTGGTGACCTATGGCGAATCCTTGTCTTATGAGTTCCGAGTGGACAGATTAGAGGACGCAAGACGCTACCATGACAGGAGATGGCCCATGAAATTTCGGACGGGATGGGATCCCGATCAACCCTTATTATTGCCTCCGCGACCGGATGAATGGCTTTCGCCGGGCCATTTGGCCCGCGTGGTTTCGGAGGCGGTCGACGCCTGGGATTTAAGCACGGCTGAAGCCGCCTTTCACTCACGGGGACCGGGGGCTTCGGCTTATCCGCCCAAACTCCTGTTAAAACTCCTCCTCTATGGATACCTCCCGCAACGATTTAGCTCGAGGCGGATCAGTGAAGCGTGCCGGGAAGATCTCGCCTTCCTCTGGTTGTCACGGCTTACGCAGCCCAAACACAGTACCATTGCGGCCTTTCGGCAACAACACAGCGCCGATCTACCCGGGTGGATGGCCCAAGTTGTTTGCCTCTGTATGGATTTAGGGATGGTAGGTTTCCGGTTGGGGGCCGTTGACGGGACCAAAATTCACTCAGACGCGTCGAAACACAAAGCCATGTCGTATCAACGCATGAAGGAAGTAATTCCTCAATTAGAGGAAGAACTGGCTCACTGGGTGGCGGCCCATGGGGCCGCCGATGAGACTGACGCGGTGCCCCCGGCCCCCGAACTTCCAGCCGATCATGTTGAGCGTGTTCAGGAGCGGTTAGCCCGGATCCAGCAAGCCAAAGCCGATCTCGAAGCCCGGTGGTCCCTGGACCACCCCGATGACCCAGAACCCGAAGCGAAAGCCCCGATCAACTTTACGGATCCCGAGTCTGCGATTATGGTGACGAAAAATCAAGGCGTGCAACAAGCCTATAATGCGCAAATCGTGGTGGATGCACAAGAAGGCGTGATTGTCGGCACGGCACTGTCTGCGCATCCCCATGATGTACGGGAATTCGAGCCCGCACTCGAGGCGGTCGAGGCAACGACAGGACGCACTTTCGCTCAAGTTACCGCAGATGCGGGGTATTTCTCGGCGGATAATGTGACCGCTGCGAACGAACAGCAGGTCGACGCCTACATTGCGTCCGGATCTGATCAATGGCGCACTGTGAAAGGGCATAAACTGTTTGGAAAAGGTCAATTTGTGTATGATGCCGAGACCAATACCTATCAGTGTCCTGCCCACCAGGAACTGCCCTATCGCGGGGATCGGACGGAATCCGTTGGAGGTGGTCAAAAACGCCAAGTCGCGGTATATCGCGGAGAACGCGCCACTTGTGGCGCGTGCCCGTTGAAGGATCAGTGTCTGGTATCAAAGAACAAGGCGAAACAGTTAACGCGCGGCGCGGATGATGCCATCCGCCATGCAATGAAAGCCAAAGTGCGCAGCCCCGAGGGGGATGCCGTGTATCGCCAACGCCAGGGCATTGTGGAGCCGGCCATTGGTATCCTTAAAGAGACGCTGGGATTTCGTCAATTTAGTATGCGCGGGATGGAGAAGGTGACAGGTGAATGGACGTTACTGATCCTGGCATTTAATATCCGCAAAATCGCCCGGAAATTAACCCGCCTTGCCGAAGAGACTGGTAAATATTGGACTCTGATGCACCTGCGTGCGAACAAGCAAATTCCTTAAACGGGAGAGATCTGCCCTTTAACGGATTTAAGGCGTCCATTTCGTCATTTTTACCGCAATGTCCCATTTTTCACCTCCTGTCCAGTGCACCACCTCGCCAAAGTTATCCACAGGGACATACTCTTTGAGAAATTAATGGACAAGCTCCTAGCTGATACAATAAAACTATGGGAAATGTTTTTCAGCGATCCTACCGTGTTGTACAAGTCCACACGGCAGATAGTTTGGCACGACATCCGCAACAAATGTTATAATAAACACAATGGAGGTGGCTCCCATGGGGGTTGAACTCAAGGAAATTCAACGTCTCATCGAAACGATTCCTCCGGAACGTCTGCCTATGCTTGATCGTATTGTACGCTGGTTAGCCAGCGAAGACGGTCGGCGTGAGGTCATTTGGGACCCGGATGAAGTTGCTTTACTCCGTGACATTGTTACTCGTGGAGACAGCGAGCCGTTTTATGATGCCGAGGAAGCTGACCAATATTGAGACACTTGTTGAGTCTTGATGATACCACGCACGAACGCTGATGCCCCGCATTCGATTTGCCCAACGAGCCCTTCAAGATTTGTGGGACTATGACCGCTGGCGCGACCAATTGGATCATGACCGGGAACCGGCGGCGATCTTATTGCGACAAGCGATTAGTATCTACCTAGCGGAACTTTCCTAGTTATGATCCCAAAATGGCCTCAAAGTCTTATGGTGTCTCAAATTGCTGTATTATACAAAAATTCTTGGCCCCATTAACCTCTGTTTGGCCGAAAAAAAATTTTATTTTAGGGCCATTTCGTAAAGGACTTTTCGCGTGAATGGCGAACTCCTGTATTATTAACCAATTGATCCAGGAGGAGTTGCCCATGGCTACTATTACCAAACGCAAAGTCCACGGTCATACCTATTACTACTTGAGTTTCGCACCTACATAATACCGTGTTTTTAGACGCCAAACATTCCGCCAACCCTTGAAAACTCCCACCTTTTTCCCGTTCCATTTGGGCGATTTATGCGGACTGATTGAATGCTTGTAACGGATTGCCCAAGAATGACTCCGCAAACAGGGCTTTGAGCGCGGCATATTCCGGCGACCGTCGGAATTGTGCCAGGTCTACCGAACCCGACTCCGCGACCATGACCCCGTTCGAGCACTTTTTGGATCCGATGGACCTCGCGAGCCTGTTCCTCAATCACACGGCGGCGATACCGCACCGCTTCCCGCAACTCCCGTTGCGGACGATCGGGAATAAAACGGGGGACCACTAAGCCAAAGGTTAAGAGTTCCGCCAGCCATTGGGAATCTTTGACGTCGGTCTTGCGCCCGCGCAAAGCCTTGACATGAGCCGGATTGACCAACCATACAACGCAGGTGGTTTCCAACAAATTATCGAGCGGTTTCCCATACGAGCCGGTGGACTCCATGAGGACAGGGGTGATGCCCTCGGCCCGTAACCCACGCCGGTAAGGCGTGGAGATTGTCCGTGAGGGTCCCAAAGGTCCGGGTTTCTTGCCGGCTGGGGGTCAATTGATCCGGACTTTGGTGCCGGATCGTCACCACCGCCGTCTCTTTATGTCCATCAATCCCCGCACCGTGAAAGACTTCCACTGGCATAGTGCTCCCCTTTCTGGGCGTTTCTTGTCCTCTCGGGCCAGGGAACTCAAGGATTCTGTTCCGCGTGCGTGGCAAGCCCGCAACCATGCGAGGTGCCCGGAGCGTTCTCGGTCAAACTGTGACACGAATGCATGATCCCCCACAAGAGTCGATCAGCACAAGAAAGTGCACAGGCGTACTTAGACATCCCCCCCAATTTTCATGCTGCGAGGTGCCGAAAAGCGGCATGAAAAACTGTTAAGTCACTCGTAAAATCGTGCCGACTTATAACCAGAACCTTCCCCTTTAGGGGGAGGTTATGATTAAATTCTTGTAAGATTCTTATGTGACGAATCCATCATGAATGGAGACTTGACGACTTTTTACCCCTTCTCCGACCGTTATCCCCTCATCTGCCTCTCTAACCCGCGGTTGATTCTCATAAGGAATGCCCTTCCTCCTTCATGGTGCTTATGATCGGAAAAAACAACTTTCCGCTATCGAATTTTTATAACGGCGAAACTCCAGTCCGAGTCGACAGGACTCACGGAGTACGGGATTTCCTTGAATGCTGCTCATCAAGAAAAGTCTTGATCACCTCAACAAAGCCAGCAGGGTCATCTGTATGGACGCTGTGACCCGAATCTTCAAACACGACGAGCTGTGTATTCGATCGTCTCGCGACCATCCGTTCCGCTTGGTCTAAGTCCAATACGAAGCTTTTTCTTCCGTGAATCAGCAACATAGGACAGGTCGAGGAGAGCCAGTCGTCCCACCACACGCCCGTGACCTGTTGGGCAGATACGTTCATGCCCTGGAGGTCCGCCCGAAATCCCCAGCCGTTTTCGTCATGCACCACGCTTTCAGAAAAATAGCCGATGGCTCGCACCCCGGTACGCATGAGGGCATCCCGCAGGTCTTGGAGCGACGCGGCGCGTTCGGGAAGCTGCTCGACAAACGACATATCGACCGAAATTTCCACCCCGATGTCTTCCACCATCACGGCTTGTACCAGGTCCGGATAGCGTGCCGCACACTGATAGGCGTTGATCCCTCCCAGAGAATGCCCCAGGATCGTCACGGGTTGTCCGCCGAGTTCGTTGCGAATCAAATTGGCGACATCCTCCACGTAGCTGTCCCGGGAGTAGTCCTTGTCTCGTAGACGGTCGCTCCACCCATGTCCACGTTGGTCTAAACTAATGATGCGCCAGCCTTCGTAGGGACCAATCAGTCCCTCGTAGGTTCTGGCATCATTCATGGTGCCGTGCAACAGTAGCAAAGTGTGGCGACTATCGCCTCCATAATCCAGGTAGGACAGTGTCAGAGGGCCGGATTGAAAGTATTTTCGTTGTGCTCCCAGTTCTGCCTGAGATGTCATCATTAATTCCTCCTGTTGTTTTGAAATGCATGCCGAGATATGCTACTTGACCCCTAATCCCTCACGGGGGCGCGGGCAGATGTCTCCCGCCTTCTCGGCAACTGCCCACTTAACAGCACAATCACGACACCCATACCCGTCAGAATGGCTCCCAATAGTCGGAGTCCTGCCGTCGTCACCGTCGCCCCAAACACCAGGTCCAACACCAGCGACGAGACAATCGTCCCGACAAACCGGGCGGTCATAAATAATCCCGACGCCGTGCCGATGATGGCTGGCGGTGTCACCAGGAACAACGCCGTCTGCATCCCGACATTGTTCAGCCCGTTGGCAATTCCTAGACTGACCAGCGCGACGCAGACACTGACGATAGGAGTGTCGTCATGGAATGTGACGATCCACAGCGACCCTGCAGTCATGAGGAGGCCGGCCAACATCAACGCCGGGCGAACCCCGGAGCGATGTACCCACCGACCAGCCATCGGAGCAACTACAACGGAACACGCCGCCAAGGACAACATAATGAATCCGGTACTCGCTGCCCCCACCTGACGCACATTCTGCAAATATGTGGGAATGCCGAAAAAAACCGCATAAAAGAGGATGTTCACCGCGACATATTGGAGGTCAACTAAAGTCATCCCCGCATTTTTGGCGAAGGTACGAAGCGGAACAAACGGCTGCGTCGTGGAGAGTTCCCGCCAGATGAAGAATCCCAGAGCCGCCAACCCGACCACTCCTGCGATTACGCTCTCTGGGGAATACACCGACAGCAGGACCAACAAGATCCCCAGGATGGCTACGGTGAACAGGGATAAGCCGGGGACATCCAGTGCCGTGAAGATCTGACGCCATGATGGGCGCCCTGCGGTATCACGCGCCTCTGAAGGGAGGGCCCACAGGGCCAGGGCAAAGTCTCCTACAATGACCGGAATATTCACGACAAAGATGGCACGCCAATTCCAGAGATGAATCAGTAGTCCCCCAATCGCCGGACCGAATCTCGCCGAAGCCGAAGAGAACACGGACAACACCGCCAACGCATGGGCTTGCCGGTCCGTGATATGATGGCGTACTAAGGCCATTCCCGCGGGATAGATGGCACTGCTGCCAATGGACTGCAGAATCCGAAACCCAATCAGCCAACCGAAGGTGGGCGAAAAGAGCGCGGCAATCGACGCGGCTGCCATCACGACTAGCCCGACCAGAAATACGGTCTTCCGTCCATACAAGTCTGCCACTTTGCCCCAGGCAGGCTGGGCAATGGCACTGGCCAAATAGAACGATGATACGATCCACGAGACGGCGATGAAATCCAGGTGATACACCGTTTGCAGTCGGGCCAAGGCCACGGCGATCATGGAAGTGTTTAAAGGATTCAACAAGGTTCCCAACGAAACAGCCACCAGAAACGACCCCCGTCGCCCGCTCACCATCATCCCCCCTAACGACCA
This sequence comes from Bacillota bacterium, assembly GCA_021821465.1. Classification (GTDB taxonomy): domain Bacteria; phylum Bacillota; class Sulfobacillia; order Sulfobacillales; family Sulfobacillaceae; genus Sulfobacillus. Next base: position 8,119 of record JAKACM010000012.1, on the reverse strand, counting down.
TCCCCAGAGTATCTCCGCAGATTAATGCTGTCAAACGGATTTTCTGGTATAATATTATGCATTCAAAGGAATGAGGGGTGGTCGCCGATGGAGCTTCTCCAACTGGACTATTTCAAAGCCGTGGCCCGTCTCGAACATGTGACGGATGCCGCCCGGAACTTGCATGTGACGCAATCGTCTCTGAGCCGAACCATCTCCCGCCTCGAGCAGGATTTGGGTGTGCCGTTGTTTGATCGGGTGGGTCGCACGGTACGCCTAAATAATTTTGGCCGCGTCTTCCTTGAGCGAGTCGACAAGGCGTTGTTCGAGCTGGAGCAGGGTCGGCGAGCCGTGGCTGACTTGGCTGGTGCCGATTACGGCATGGTGTCCTTGGGAGTGAACACAGCACACATGCTGCCCGATGTTCTGCAGGCGTTCCGGCACCAGCGCCCTCGTGTGCAATTCCATGTCGAGCAGTTACCCACTGACACCATGCAGACACGATTGGAAGAGGGCGCCGTGGATTTTTGTTTGTCGGCCCCACCGATCACGGGCATTGGCATCGAATACCAATCCGTGTTAACTGAAACTATCTATGTGATTGTGCCACCATCTCACCGCTTGGCCGCAAGACAGAGTGTTGGCCTTGTCGAGCTGCAGAACGAAGCGTTCGTGGGCCTTAAGGTAGGGTACGGTATGCGGGATTTGATGGATCAGTACTGTCAACAGGCGGGGTTTATGCCGCACCACAGCTTCGAAGGAGATGAGCCTACCACTCTACGAGCCCTGGTACAGAGGGAGTTGGGGATAGCTTTTGTACCGGGCACATCCCGGCACCACAGCACGGAAGAAGATGGCGTCTATCTGCAGATTGAGCCTAAGTGCCAGCGCATTACCGGGCTCTCGTGGCGCAGGGATCGGTATTTATCCGTGGCTGCGCAGGAGTTTCGTGAGGTGCTTATGGCGTATTTCCAAAATGCCATTTAACAGTGAGAGATACGGGTGGCCACAATGAATTTGTCTTATAGCCCGCAATTCAAGGAATCGTCGCCTTACCTCTCTATGCCCCAGATGCAGGGTGTCATCGGGTGTTGGTATAATAATACTGGTATTTGTTCACCATGTCAGTGTGGATAGGAATACAATAAACCTCGGAATATCGCCCGACTCTATCCTCTTTTGTGCTACTCACAGGTGCGGGTTGTGCTTTTTTTCATGTAAGCACATAGGACGACAAAGAAGGAGGAAGTTATCGTGTCTCAATCAAACCCGACACAAAACAGAGCAAACCCCGAGAATTCGTTGGTCAAGATTCAAAGATTACGGCTTTCTTTGGCATTCTTTGCGCTATTGGACGTTGCCGCTCATTTATTTGCTGAGCCGGCTACGAGTCGAATCATTTCCTATTGGATTGATATCGAAACCGCTTCCTATGGATTGATCGCCGTCATTTACCTACTAGGGCTTCGCCAATTTTATGCCCCTCCGTTGTGGTTTACAACCTACAACATGTTTATGTATTTTCTTTCCGGGTTCATTGCCTTGCCGTTCGGCATCAATCCCACACCCCTCACCGGGCATATCCAGTTCGCCGATTATTCTTTTGGACGGAGTTTTTCTCTGATCGCGTGGATTTACTTACTTGTCGTGGGTTGGTGGATGTTGAAACATGACCATGGCTCCAAACTTAATGAACTGTTAAGTCACTCGTAAAATCGTGCCGACTTATAACCAGGGCCTTCCCCTTTAGGGGAAGGTTATGATTAAATTCTTGTAAGATTCTTATGTGACGAATCCATCATGAATGGAGACTTGACGACTTTTTATCCCTTCTCCGACGTTATCCCCTCATCTGCCTCTCTAACCCGCGGTTGATTCTCATAAGGAATGTCCTTTCTCCTTCATGGTTCTTGCAATCGGAAAAGACAAGGAGCACGGCCTTTCCTCTTTGGTCACCGGGGTTGGCACAATTACCCGTGTTCCAACCGGTTGTCGTGAAATCCAAAAATTGCACTCCTCTCTCCCAAATATGGCGATTAGGCTGATTTGAAGGAGACTCACCGGGGTTTCGAGAAGATGTCAAATCATCCTTAATGCACCCCTTTGTTACAAAATCTTGAGACAAACGTCTTAGAATCAGGAGGAGAATTTGATGACCAAACCCCAGCAAGCTTCCGGCCGTGTACCTGAGATTGACCACCTCTACGCGCAACAGTTCGAAAAGTTGGTGCGTTATGCAGAATATCTGTTGGGGCAAAATCGCCAGAGCGCGGAAGATGTCGTCCAAGAAGCATTTGCCCGTCTAATCCGCCATCCGCTGAATGATTTCAGCCATGGTGCTGCCTGGTTGAAAACAGTGGTCACTCGTTTGAGTTATGACCGCATGCGCGAATTGAAAAGACGCGGCTATGAGGATGTGCCGGAAGGCCGTTATCCCTCTGCGGAGGATGTTTCACTGCAGGAATTTGACCGAAAATTGTTGCGAACAGCTCTCGAAACATTGCCTGAACGAGACAGTCAAGCTTTGTGGATGAGACATAATGGGTATCGCTACAAAGAAATTGCCCACAAATTGGGAATCGATCCCACCCAAGTTGGCATGGTTTTGGTGCGTGCGATGAAAAAACTGCGTGTGGCTTATCACACGGAACAGGAGGATCCGGATGAACAGTTGTCCCCAAGACCCCGAGTGGCTCGAGTTCCTCGACCAGGAAACAACTGATGAAGTCGACATCATGCTTCAGGCTCATCTAGACTCTTGCCGGGCCTGCCGCTCACGTCTTCACGATATTGCGGGCTTGGCAGCGTGCACCACCGAATCTTTCGGAATGCCTGAAGAAAACCCTTCGCGACAGTTCACACGCACGAAGGCGACCTTGATTGCTTCAGTGTTGGCGCTCTTATTCAGTATTTCGGCTATCAGTCCCAGTGGCCGTCATGTTTTGGCTGCCGTATGGCAAACGCTCTTGTTCCGCCAAGTAAATGCCCTGCAAATCAGTTCCGCTCAGATTGATCAAATTACATCACGGCTTAGCCAAGGCGGACGCATTAACATTCGTCACTATGGGTCGGTAAGCATGACGCAATTGGGCCATTATCAATCCTCCGTCAATTGGACGACCCTACAAAAGACCAACCCGTATGTCCGCGTGTGGCCAAAAGCCTGGGCCTCACCGCAAGCATCTATTCAACCGTCTGCGCGTCTACAGCTGACGCTAAATGTTCAGGCCATCAATCAGCTTTTGCGAGCCGAAGGAGATACAACACTGTTTCCCACCGCTTTAAACCATGTGCCCGTCACGGTAAACATTCCTCAAATCACCATGCTCAACTGGCAACCGGCGTCGGGTCCCAATAAGAGTGCCTTCGCCTCACTAAGTGTGTCTTCTGTTCCCACTTTGGTCGTCCCTAAAGGCCTTAACATGATCCGAGTAGCCCAAGCGATTCAATCCTTGCCGTTTTTGCCCAGCTCAGTGGCTCAACAACTGGCAGCCGCGGGCAATCATCTCAGTTCAACCTTACTGATTCCGTCCCAAGAACCCATCACGCATTTTCACATCCAAGGAGATCCGGCCGTGATCAGTCCAACTGGAGGAAGCAACTATCAAGCCACGTGGATACACCGTCATGTTCTTTATAGCCTCAGCTACCAGTCGGGATCGCAGCTCGGTCTAAAAGGTTTTGAGAGGCAGGTATCCGAATGGTTTCCAACGCCATAGAAACGGTCGCATTGAAGAAGTTTTATGGCTCCCATATGGCTGTAAACCATGTCAGTCTCATCGTCCGCCCCGGTGAAATATTTGGGTTTTTGGGGCCCAACGGTGCAGGCAAAAGTACCGTCATCAAAATGCTCTTAGGATTAGTCAACCCCACGGCGGGCACAGCTCGCCTATTGGGGCGTTCTTACCGCGATCCGTCTGTCCGCCGGCAAATCGGCTATTTGCCTGAACTCTTTCGTTTCCCGCCGTGGCTTCTGGTTCAGGAGGTTTTAACTTGGCACCAAAAGTTGGCGGGACTCATGGCTAATCAAGACCAAGCGCGGGATATACTGGCCCAAGTAGGGTTGGAAGGACGGGAACTTCACCGTGTCAAATCGCTTAGCAAAGGCTTGCAGCAGCGTTTAGGGCTGGCAGTAGCCTTGATCGGTGATCCCCAATTACTCTTTCTCGACGAGCCCACCTCGGCCATGGATCCCTTAGGCCGACATGAAATGGCCCAATTATTCAGGACGATCCGGGATAGTGGTCGCACCATCTTTTTGAATAGCCATTTACTCAGTGATATGGAGCATCTCTGTGATCGTCTCGCCTTAATCGATCACGGGAATATTCTTTACACCGGCACTTTGCAAGCGGTTCTGGACAATAGACACAGTGGCTACCGCATATTTCTTGATCAACTGCCGGAATCTTGTGTGGAAGAATTGTCTCGGCACGACCTGAGTTTGCATCCCATGCAAGAATACTGGCATTTTCCTTATTCGCGTGACAGACTGCCTGTCTTGCACCGAATTTTGGCCCATCACGGAGCCAACGTTTACGAGGTGGAAAAAGACAAAAAGAGCTTGGAGGATTGGTTCATCGAGAGTCTTAAAACGGGTGAGGCACTAAGTTTGCCCGCGAATGCGCCGGATGTGGTGCGAAAGGACGGAAACCATGCGTAATATTCGCTTAATCGCCCAATTGAATACAAATGAAATGATGCGGCGCAGAATCTTGCCGATCCTCGTGATCATGACCTTGGGGTTTTTCATACTCTTTAATGTCGTAATTGGCCAACAAACCTCAAACATAGACCAGGGCCAACCTATGCTCACACTGGCGACAATCGCCGGAGACAAAGTAATGGCCGCCTTCTTCATCAATCTGTTCATCGGATTTATGGCGATCTTCATGGTGGCCGGATCCATCACCCCGGAAATTGACAATGGCACGTTATTAGTCATTTTAGCCCGACCGCTCAAACGCTGGGAGATCATTGCGGGGAAATGGATGGCCGTGGTGTCAATGCAGCTACTCATGATCCCTCTGTTGGTCGTTGCGACCAATTGGGTTATCAGCATGCATTTTTCCCATCAAAACATTCCCCTCCCCGCTCTTATCGGAACCATCGCCTCTTTTCTGGAAGAAGGCTGGATATTGAGCCTGTTAGCCTTATTCGGTTCGGTTTTTCTATCTCAAGTCGCCAACGGCATATTGATAGGATTAGCCTTCCTCATCAACTTCATTGTCGGATCCATTGCTCAACTGACCCTTCATTCTCTGACCCTGCAAATCCTGTCTTCCTCACTTAACCTCCTCATCCCTACCAACGGGCTATACCGTCGCGCCCTTTTTGAATGGGGGGGCGGTACCTCCAATCCGTTTCTCCTCTCAGCCATGGGCCCTTTTGGCGTCAGTCACCCTCCGGCCAGTTCCATTTTGATTTATGCCGTCATTTATGCGGGCGTGATCTTTGCCCTAGCCTGTCGATCTTTTGATAGACTGGACGCCTAAGGCAATCCCTCCAATTTACCGCATTTTTATCCGTTTCTTATCTCCATAGTGTATGAATGGTGGACGTGGACACTCTTAACGCGTTCACGGCGTCAAACATACTTGACAACAATACCTGACGAATTCCTCGAAAGGAGAGAGATAATGCACATACCAGTCCAAGGCAAATGGTTCACGGCTCTAGGAGGATCGGCTATGGTGGCGGCAGGACTTATGAACCCCGGACAAGCTTCGGCCGCTTCCCACTCACCCATATCATATCAGGTTCAACATACATGGACCGATGTCGGGCCTACCCCACATTTCGCGGGCGTCGATTTGCGTCTGAATAAGCTGTTTGTCAGTAATCTCGCCAACGGCACCGTGACCGTGGTTAATGCTAAGACAGGTCAGAAAATTGGCACGATCCACATTGGAGGCACGCTGCATACCGTGATGGTCGACCAAAAAACAAGCACTGTCTATGTCACCGACATTCAAAGAGGATTGGTGGATGTCATTAACGCCAAAACCGACCAGGTGGAAAAAGAAATCAACGTAGGAGGCCATCCTCATGGGCTTGCCGTCTCTCAGCGTCTCAACCAGGCTTTCGTATCCAATATCAGTTTAAATGAGGTCGAAGTCATTAACCTCAAGACCAATCAAGTCATCAAAACCATTCCCGTAGGCCCCAACCCGTGGGGAGTCACCGTCAATCCTCGAACCGACACAATATACGCCGCCAACACCGGAATTGATCCCTTTGCCTCCAGCAAATCGCAGCAAGTGAATCCCCAAGGCGATTCCATCACCATCATTAACGGAAAAACCTTTCAAGTCGAGAAAACTCTGCCCGTCGGTCCACACCCCTGGAATATCGTTTCCGACCCCGGTACACATACCGTCTACACCGGCGTAAGCGGAGCCAGTGAAGTCGCCATGATTCAACACCAAAGGGTGGTCAAAGATATCGCAGTCGGCAACTCACCTCATGGGTTGGCCTTGGATCCCCATGTTCACCGCCTCTTTGTGAATGACTCTTTGAGTAATGCCGTCAGCATTATCAATACCCGCACGAATCAAGTTCAGCAAACCTTGCCCACCGGCAAGCAGCCTCAGGGTGTTGCGGTAAACGAGCAAACCGGTACGGCATATGCCATCAATCAAGCCGGCCAATCGGCCACGGTCCTGGAACCGACCAATGCCTCGAAGCAACAAGAAATTTCCCGCCTTTTCCAAACGGAACGCCGCTTAGCCCAAAAGATGGCATCTGTCGCTAAACAGATTGCCCGCTTGCAACAATAAGTATTACCAAGATGCAACCGATCACGGGCTAAAGAGCGGGAAAAATCCGTGTCTTTGGTCCGTTGATCACCCCCTATGACCACTGCTGCCCATTACAATTGCAAGGAAAGCCAGAATTCACTATGCTATCCGGTATGACATCGGCGTGCTATAGAGGCGTTGTGTGACGGGGGATAAATGAACACCATAAGTCACCGCTTATTTAAAAATTCATCGATGATTGCCATCGGCCAGTTGCTGACACTCTTCATCGGCTTTGCGGCCCTGCCTATTGTTATTCATTATATCGGTTTAAGTCTTTATGGTGTGTGGGTCATCATTTTTGGCTTAGTCACCATGCTAGCGATTTTTGATTTGGGATTAGGCGGAACCTTTGTCACACAGCTGTCCATGGCCTTGGCCCGAGAGGATATTCATCAAGTCCGACAGATTCTGACCCTGAGTGTGCTTTTCTATTTGACCTTGGGCGCCTTGTTCTCGCCCTTATTATTTTTTGTTGTTCCCCTTTTGCCTTCCTGGCTTCATATTGCGCCCCATTTCTGGCATAGAGTGGAGCCCTTGGTGCCATGGCTCTATCTTTTTGTTTTTCTCTCCCAAGCATTTTCCGCCTTTACGTCTTTAGCCGCCGCCGATCAGCGTTTTGCTCTGATTGCCACCTTGGGAGTTCTGGGGCAGTTGACCAATTCCGGGTTGTTGATCCTTCTGTTAGTTTTTCATGTCGGACTCCCCTCGTTTATCATTGCCCTTTATGCATCCTGGCTTCTGCCCACGATCGTCTATGGCATTTTGAGTATCGGGATTTTACAGCAATGGCCCTTTACTCTTCCCTGGCCTTTTCCCCGTCCCCTTGTCGCTCAGCTTGCCTCTTTCAGCGGATGGCTTCAAATCAACCGTATTGCCAACCAAATCACCAATGAAATCGACCGCGTCCTGATCGGAATTTATGTGAGTCCGGCTGCCGCCGGCGTATTCCAAATCGCTTACCGCATTACCCGGGTTGCCAAAAGCTTGCCGGGATCCTTGAGTGGGGCCATACTCCCCGTCATATCCCATTGGGAAGCCACCGACAATCACGACCACATCCGCCATTCTTTTCGCGATGCCACCCGCTATCTGGTGGCTTTGACCTTTTTCGTCGGCGTCTTCTTCTGGAGCAGCGAAAGGGTCATCTTCCATTTTTGGTTGGAACATCATTACCAAGGAGAGTTCATCGCCATGGCCCTATTAACCATCACGGTAGCGGTTAACTCTCTGACCGCAATCGGAACGACAATTCTCCGCGGAATGGGCACCCCTCGTCTGGAATCCTATTACGCTATGGTCAATGCCACTTTGAAGATCGCCATTAGTTTGAGTTTAGC
>JAKACM010000093.1 GCA_021821465.1 Bacillota bacterium | reverse complement strand
GCATCCCGGTCGACGATGAGACCTTGGCGCATTTGGACTTAGCACCGGAATCATTCCATGGTGAATGGAATTACATCATTAAACCTCAGTCCCTAAATAACGAAGTTATTTCGTCGTGAGTCCTAAGGTGAGAGGGCAGCGTTTCTTGAGGATTCCGAGGGGCCGGTTTTACGGCGTGGCGGTTCGGCACACTGAAATGCGAAGGTTCAATCAACCCTAAGGCATCCCATTCGTTTGCCGTGTCCTCCAATGCTTTGTTCAACTGTTGGTTCGTAACACGGCTCAGTCCTTGAAGAAAATCCCATTGAGCGAAAAATGGCTCCCCGTCGTCACGGATGAACAAACTGTTATTCTTTATACGCGCTTGCCCTTGCAAAGGCAAGGCAATAAGGTTGCCAAATCCCCCGGCCGGCATTGTGTCCTGGTTGGGAAAAAACCGGTCATAGGATTCCATCCGGGCAAACCCTATTTCTCGTGTGGCCTCAGTCAGAATGCGTGTGCCCAGTCTTCGTGCCAGACGAGCCGGTATGGGACTCTCAAAGAAAATCCAGATGTGAGCCCCATTTCCCGAACGTGAGCGCTCCATTGCCGCCGGAATTTGCCAACGTCGGCATACCGCAAGATAGGCTCTGGCATCACGCAACCAATCGGATTTGTCAAAGTCGATAGCGAGAAACCAAGTGCGTTCATCGGGCAAAAGCGGATAAATCCCTACCACGATTTGTCCTATGAAGTGTTGGTAGAAAACACGGTCGGTTAGCGGAACAAAATCATCGGGGGAATAGGGACGCTTTTTGCCGGGTGTCCGCAAGTGCGGAGTATAGCCGCTCTTACCGGTACGGGCATTGCTCCAGCGAACGGCATACACGTCTTCCCGGCCTCGAAACAAAGAGCGGAAAACACGGATCTTGTCCTGAGAAGAAAGATTCGCCTTGCGATCAGATTGATTTTCCGACCGGATCTTGTTTAACTCCTGTCGGAGCACGTTATTTTCGTGGGAAAGCCTCCTGTAGGCCTCTACTAATTCTTTATGGCTTAACCGATCATAGCCATTCACTTATACTCGGCTCCTTCAAGTACCGAATCTTGATTCCAGGGCCGCCACACTCGTACGGCCTTTGCGCCATCAGTATATCATCCCTACCCAACAATCAAGGAATTGCTGATGCGCCAATTCCTTGATTGCGTTAAAGCCCTCTGGTATTTAGTAGTGAAATGTTTCGGTTAAACTAACCCGTTTGCGAAAGACCCAATAAGTCCAGGCCTGGTATGCTAATACAAATGGCAATGCTGAAATAGCCACAATGCTCATGACCGTTAAACTGTAGTGATTAGAGGAAGCATTATAAACCGTCAAATCCCACGCGGGATTTAAACTGGAAATCATTACACGGGGATACAGAGCCAAAAACACACTCATCGCTGACAGAGCGATGGTGGTTCCAGTCAAGGCAAAAGCCCACCCAATGTGACGCCCTTGCAGCATGAGTCCTGCCGCCAACATACTGCATCCGGCCAGCACGGGAATAGATCCGGGATCAATACCGAGTTTATCCGCCAAGTTCGCAGAAAGTAACTCAATATGACAAATCCAAAATAAAACATGATGGTTAGACCGCGCATTTGCCTTGCAATCTGTAAAGCTCTCTCTTTCAGTGGTGAAGGTGCCTTCAAACTGAGATATACAGCACCATGGAGCACAAAAAGCAACAATGAACTGATTCCGCCGATAAGGGCGTAGGGATTTAACAAACTGAAAAATCCTCCTACGTAGTTCATCTGAAGGTTAATGGGCACACCGTGTAAAATATTTCCCATGGCCACTCCCCAAACGAATCCCGGAATGGTACTGCCAATCACAATCAAGGCGTCCCAGCCCGAACGCCACAAATAACGGTCATCCTTGCTGCGAAATTCTATGGCTACTCCCCGCATAATAAGAGCAGCGAGTAAAAGGGCCAAAGCTAAGTAAAAACCGCTAAATAAGGTGGCGTACCAATTGGGAAAGGCGGCGAAGATCGCTCCTCCGGCCGTTATCAGCCAGACCTCATTGGCGTCCCAGACGGGGCCAATAGTAGCCAGCACAGCCCGCCGTTCCTTATCCGTATGCGCAACAAAGGGCAAAAACACGCCCACGCCATAATCAAACCCTTCAAGAAAGAGATAGCCAACAAACAACACGCCAATTAAGATAAACCACAGTGTCGGCAAGTTCATAGCAAGTCGTTCCCTTCTAACGGTAAATTTCTGTAATACGCACGTCTTCTGAGGGTTCGTCCACGTTAGGCCCCAGACGGATATATTTCACCAACAAATAAACATCAAGTACTCCAAAGATCCCATACAGCAATGTAAAACCAATAAAAGTTATCCAGATGTCGGCAATGGGCACCGTAGGCGACACCCCGTGTGCCGTGGTTTCCAATCCAAAAACGATCCATGGCTGGCGGCCTACTTCGGTCATTATCCAGCCCATCAAGTTGCCTATGAGAGGCAAGCCTATGGCATACACCATCAATTTTTCGAAACCGGGGGATTTCATCAATTGGTCGCGCCGATCAAGAACAACTCCTCTTACGGCAATAACCACCATCAATAAGCCGATGAGGATCATGAAGCGAAATGTCCAATACGTAGTCAGCACAGGAGGGACATACCATCCCGGCCCGTATCGGTGCACGTACAAATGTTGCAATTCGTCAATTCCCATCACCCTGCCGGACAGCCGGTTATAAGCCAGAATGGACAGCATATAGGGAATGCGCACTGCAAAGCGATTGATTTGACGCACGGGATTTATCAGAGTCGCCAAGGTCCAAGGAGCATGCAGTGAACTGGTATGCCACAAGGCCTCGGAAGCCGCCATCTTCATGGGTTGGGTGAGAATGAGGTGCTGGGCCTGATCATGACCGATGATCACCACCAGCACACTCGTGATAGCGGCTACGTAAACACCTGTACGAAACGATTGCCGGAATTGGCTGAGGTATTGGCCTTTCTTTATATAGTAGGCACTGATCCCGGCCACAAAAAATGCTCCCGTGCAAAGAGCCGCCAATTCCGTATGAGGAAACTCCACCCAAAGTTGAGGATTGGACAATAATGCTAGAAAATTGTTCATCACCGCATGCCCATGCACCATCTTGTACCCCGTGGGCTCTTGCATAAACGAATTGGCTGCCAGAATCCAAAAGGCAGATAAACTGGTGCCAATAGCCACCAGCCACATGGACCAAACATGCACTCGGGGAGAAACTCTGTCCCAGCCAAATATCCAAACCCCAATAAAAGTCGACTCCATAAAGAATGCCACTAATGCTTCAATGGCTAAGGGCGCGCCAAAGACATCGCCGACAAATCGTGCATAATTAGACCAATTCATGCCAAATTGAAACTCCAGCAAAATCCCGGTGACTACACCCACAGCAAAATTAATCAGGAACAGTCGTCCAAAAAAATCCAACAGTCGGCGGCCGTCTGGAGTCGGATGCCGCCAGTAAAGCGTTTCCAGCAAGGCTAATTGAAAAGCCACGCCAATGGTTAAAGGCACAAACAAAAAATGGTAGCTGGTGGTCACGCCAAACTGCAGGCGCGCAAGCCCTGCATTGGTCATCTCTTGTCACCTCCGGGGGTTATTCCATCAATTCCATACGGATAGCGCTCCCCCTCTTGGAACTTTTTATACCCTTCACCCTCTAGATGGGCTTGACGATTTTTCCGATGGCTGACGGCCACGAAACCGGGGCCCGTCTAAGCCCTTGAGTTGTTGATGCACAGACGTCCAATAAGATCCTAAAAGTCTTGAGTATAGAAGTATTCTTGGGTGTCTCAAAGCTCGCCACTTGGAAGCTATCCAAAAAGAAATTGCGGTGTGGACAACGCCCAATTTCCGACACGGTGATTATGCGTCAATTGAAGGACATCACAGACACTTTGATCTCGGTTAAAGAGGGGCCACCACTTCGTTTTCGACCAGATTTTTTGTAAAGCCGGGTGTTTTTTGGCGGATCGATCATGCGGCAAACAGGAGTCAGCAAAATTTAACTTACAAGCATGAATACCTGAAGAACACGCTGAAGTGACCAATGTGACGGTAAGAAAAGACACTCTGCGAAAAAAGCGGATCCATCCGCGAACGAATGATCCCATCAGGGGCACCTTGTGCGCACCATTTGCATTGCTGTCGCCGAAACGTACTCTTGGCGACAGCGGCAGGATCGTGAACCACCCTCCCACCCCTCTGGGGATTTCCGCCATCGCTCGTTATAGCGATACATCAAGACATCCGGGCAAAACAATGGTCAGTAGAAAAAATGATTGCTCCGCTAACTATCACGACATTTTCATGGCCAACTGCAACACACCTTGACCTCTTAGAAAACTTTATACACATTGCTATTTGCAACTTTACCCATATTGAGTGACCAAGAGCGTAAAGATCCCCATTAAATAGAATTCAGAGATATATTGGCGCCATATCAGACGGGGAGTCCTTTGGGGAAGAGAAGAAATGACGCTGATCCCGCTGACACTCAAGTAACCGATACTCATGACTAAAGCTCCCAGTAGATAGAACCTTTTCGAAGGATCGAGGTAATAGGGAACAAGAGTCAATAAGGTGGTAAAAATGGACCAGATTAATGCACGACTTTTCAGCCTCTCCTCTTGTACAGGAACGGACATCCGCATTTTTTGACAATAGAGACTGTGCCACAGAAAATACAAGCTCTGAATATGGGCCTGCGCCCAAAAAAAAGGAATAGCGGCCAAAACAGCCTCATCCGCTGCATTTACGTTCTGATGACCGATTAACAAACCCGCTACCGAGCTCATAACCCCTAACAAGCTTGCGAGAATAAAACCCCCCTGCTTTTTCCCAATGTAACGCACGATAAGAAGAATGCTGAAAGCATCAAATATAATCCATGGCAGTTCCGGTCGTTGCGGCCACAACGACGCTAAAGCAGCACCCTGACCCAATAATGCGGCTAACCAGGTTTTCTTCCCTAAACGTGTAAAAAATCCGTGGAGAATAATAAGCATGCTTATCAAAGATTCACTCCATGCCCATAACAGCCGAATGACATGTATGTTTTGCCCTGAATGATGCATCACGGCGACACAACTGGTTGCGTAAAGCAACACCGCAATAAATCGCAACGAAATTTTGGTCCGAGTCGGTGTCTTTTGTGACCAAGGGACCGGTATTTTGAACCGAACAATCAGACTGCCCGGCAAAAGGTTCATGATCGGGACTCTCGAGAATTCTCTTGAGGGGGAGGGCTAGGTTTGTCGTCAAATTGATCGTCCACCCGTAAGGCGACTTTGCGAAAGGTAATCAACAAAACCGTCATAATCACAATTTGAAAAAGCCACCAAAAAGGATCCCACCAATGAGCAATGCCCGGACTGAATGGAACACGAACCGGCAAATGCGGAAAAAAAGTCATCATCCCATCTCCTTGCGAAAGAGTATTAAATCCAATAAAGCAATAGATAAGCCAACAACCCGCCTGCCAACTGAAAAATCCAAAAGTACAACGCCGCATCTGCATCCCAATGATATTGCGCCGTAAATGCCACCCGTGCCGCACGAAAACTAATGGCCACGAGCACGAAAACCCCAATCAACTCGTAAAATCCGGCCATCCCTGTCAAGAGATAGTACACTTCCCCATAACGGGTACTGGGTGAAATGAATCGGGTTCCCCATTGATATGCGAGAAGCAACAACTGAACTCCTCCCAACAAAGCCGCACGGCGAAATCCCTGGACCATGTCCATAAGCCTGCCCTGCCTGATAGCAACAAGCCCGCGCCAAGCAATCCATCCCGATGCGATACCAAAAAGAGCTTCTGTCACACCTAGCCAGTGATTGGCCCGAGGGCTAATGTAATAGCCATTAAACATATACCAATCGCTGAAGATGAGAATGAAGGGCACTGCTTGGCTAACGAGAAAAATGCGAAATCCCCAACGATAAGCCGCAAGTTCTCGTTCTTTGGGATAAGTCGACGCCATTTGTCTGTCCCCCCTTGAATGCGAATTCACCTAATTGGATTCGGGTTGTTCTTTCACCACATAAGCCGAGGGTTCATCATGATCGTAACGATAGAATCCCCGGACAACCTCTACCTCACCCGGAAAGTTGTCCTCTTGGGGAGGTGAAGAAGCCAACCATTCCAATGTTCTTGCATGCCAGGGATTTTCAGCCGATCGCGCTCCTTTACGCCAGGCCCAAATAATGTGGATAGCATGGCCAAGAAACCCGATTCCCAGAAAGAATGCGAACAAAGACACATCGTAATTTAAGGCTTTGAGATAAGGAGGGTATGCCGGAACCCAGCGGTTCATCCCCTGTAGTCCCAGGAGAAACATTTGACCAAAGGTGCCATTGAAACCGATGAAAATCCATACAGCCAATATCATTCCCCAAGTTTCGTTGTACATTCGGCCCGACATCTTCGGCAGCCAATAGTACATAGACGCAATCCATGTAAAAATCATGCCACCGATAATCGTATAGTGAAAATGAGCGATCACAAAAAACGTATCGTGCACCTGTAGATTCACCGGGGGGTCTGCCAAATAAACACCGGTGAGACCTCCAATGCTAAAATTAAACAAACTCATCAAGATTAGAAGGGAGGGTGTGTTTAAACGAAACCGCGATTTCCATAGGGTGCCAATCGCAGCCATGAAGGAAAACCCCGTGGGAATGGAGATCATTTCCGTAAAAAACGCAAAGGGAAACATCTCACTGTTGCGCATATTGGTGAACATATGATGTGCCCAGACCAATCCGCTTAACATCATCACAAAAAGCAGACCGATAATGGCCCAGTCTCGCGCAAAGAGATTGCGTTGTGCCATCACCGGAATCATCTCGTTCCACATGGCTAATGCAGGCAACACGATGATATAGACTTCCGGGTGGCCAAACAACCAAAACATACTCAGATAGGTTTCGACACTTCCTAAGGCATCAAAAAAATTCCATGGCACCAGTTTCGATAATAATGCCATGACAAAAGTCATTTCGATTTCGGGTTGCCAAATAAGATTGAGCAGGGAAACCGTTAAAATTCCCCACACAAAGAGCGGTATACGCGCCCATGTCATCCCCCGTGCTCGGTAAAAAATGATCGTCGCAGCCAAATTCAACGACGTAAAAATTGTTGCCAATGTCATGGTAAAAATGCCGAGGTAATAAAAGACCATGCCTCCAGGGTCTTGCATGGCTAGCGGCTCATATCCTCGCCATCCGGTATCCCAATAGCCCA
This sequence comes from Bacillota bacterium, assembly GCA_021821465.1. Lineage (GTDB taxonomy): Bacteria > Bacillota > Sulfobacillia > Sulfobacillales > Sulfobacillaceae > Sulfobacillus. The sequence continues at coordinate 11,221 of JAKACM010000093.1, read as the reverse complement.
ATAATGGGCTAACCATTAAGCTCAGTGCTCCGAATGGCAACAACCAGTGTCCTAGTCCGGATAATCGCGAGTATACAGTTCGTTTAGCCCCAATCATAAGGGGCACAAAATAGTTGCCCAGTCCGGAAATCATGGCCACCGTGCCTACGCCAAACATCATGAGCGATCCATGAACCCCGACTGCAGTAAGATATTGGCCGGAATAGGTGAAAAAGTGCATAGAGGGCTGCATCAATTCATAGCGTATGGCCATGGCGTCCAATCCCGCAATGAAAAAAATGGTACTGGACGAAAATAGATATTGTATACCAATGACCTTGTGATTGGTACTCAATCCAAAATACCGGCGCCAGTCCTTGGGCTCCACCCAGGTGCTGGGAAAGCCGAATAGTGGCAAAACCACTTCCTCGTAGCCTCCTATCCCCAACAACCATCCCAAAAGAGCACCCATCCATCCGACGACCGCGGACGGTTCTGTCACTAAAGGATTTCCTCGGAAGGGGTCGACAGCCACTGTGAGGAGATCACCCACCACAAATCCCACCACGGCCCAAAGAAGCCCTCGCATCACGGGCGCCATGCTGAGAACTTTCGGTTGAGGATTATTACGAGGTTCAGCCTGTGCCACATCTCTCATTTTCTCTTTGCCTCCCTAAAATATTCTTTTCACCGCATCCGATCCGTTATGCCCCATGCGCTTGGAGAGATTTTTGACGCGCAATCCATTGATTAAAATGCTTCGCCTTCACAATAGAAAGAGGTGCTTCCATGTAAGGGTGTCCAGGTCCGCATACTTCTGCACATTGCACACGAACCAGCGGGTTGGTTTTGTAATTAGCCACGTGATCGGGAATGAGAAACTCCGTTCTCGTTTCTCCGGGAATTACGTCTTCTTTAATGCCAAAAGCCGGGATCCAAAAACTATGAATCACATCGGCATAGACGTCATAACGGTGAAAGGGGTCTTCGCTGCGTAAAAAGAATTTCACGGGACGATGCACCGGCAACTCTAACTCATCTTGTCCCTGTGCATTAACCGCCTGCTTAACCCCATATTGCGGATAACTGAAAATCCATTCCCATTGTCGTGCCGTCACATTAACGATCAACGGGTGTTGCTTTTGCTCTTGATTCCAGTTGGCAAACATCGTTTCCAAATCCACAGCCGTGGGATGCAACCAGAACATGATGTTTAGTGCAAAACTGGCTCCCACCCATAAAAGGATGTACCACTTGTTTCGCATTGTCTGTACCGGGCTTGGCTTCGGACTGTTGTCAGGTGCTCGAAAGCGGATTATCACGTAAATGAGCAATAAAACAATAAGGATAAAGATGGGCAGAAGCCATGATGACAAAAAATTAAAAGCATTCAAGGCAATGTGCCCTTGATTGGATATGGTGTAATACATCGAATGAGCTTGAATTTTGTGAAACCCAATTTCTGCCAAGGTGATCACAAGAATCCAAATGATCACAAAGCCAATGACTTCTGCCACCGCCAATTCTCCCCTCTTCCTCCCACCCCGGTTGTTATGCGGGCAAGATGTTGATGACACCTTTCATTCCGTCGCGGTAATGAATAAATTCCTGAACAAAACAGCCAAACTGCCAAATTCCTGGCTTATTGGGAACCGTGAATGTTAATGTCAGACTTCCTCCTGGTTGCAAAGTCGGACTGAAATCACCGCCCGAAGCAATTTGGTAAGGGCCTTTGGGTCCGACGTAGGTTACATGTGCCTTATGGGGGACAAGGTTGTCTATTTTGTGAGGATTACTCAAGCTCACATCTACCCCATTCCAAAAATCATCCGCCCAGGCATCGGCATTCATGTACCCAAATCCCTGAAAGAAGGCGAGATTGAGCTTTCGTCCGATGGTCCATTCATGCCAGTGAGTGTGACTTTGATTTTGCAAAATGACTTGGAGCTGATCCCCCACTCTCCATGTCATGAAATTGGGGATGAAGTAGTAGTCGAACTGATACAAATTAATTTTCCCTGTACTAATGGGCGATCCCATGATTTTGCGCGCCAATCCTACGATGTCGGGCTTGGCAAACAATGAAAGCAGTCCTGTTGCTCCCAGTCCCACTCCTCCCCAAATTAACTGTCGTCTGCTCCATCTTTGTTCCACCATACCCGAGGGTTCCCACTTATCCATTTCCCATCGCCTTTCTTTTGAAAAAGTCGTTCCCACATCCCATCTCTGCTCTTAATATTTTTTCGCTACCGCGAGAACTTGGTCGGTTACCGGATCCACCACGACACGAAAGAGGTGTTGGCCTTTTTGCACGTCAATAGTGAATAAGGTTCGTCCTTGATCGTTGGTAGAGGGAACCAATCTCACAACGCGTCCTCCCCCAACGGCATAAGTTGCCGCACTGTCTGCACGAACGATTATCCGGGATTCCGACATGCGGTGGGTTGAAGATGTCACTTGGGCCGCAACTTGCACCGGCCATCCCATTTCTAGACCGAGGATCATGATGGGCAATAGCATGCGTCGCAGAAATCTTCCATGGATTTGCTCCAACTCTCTTGACTCCTTTCACATCCTAGGTGCCCGCCTTGCCGGGTCGATTCCCATAAGTTCCTTGGGCGTCCCAAGCAATTACGGTTATGGCTTTTTGCTCTCATTGCGACCTGGTATGTGTAAAACTGACAAATTTTATGCTTGACAACAAAAAAAACCGCTTGCGCGGCTTTCTTCGTTCCCTAGTCCATCGATTTCTTAAGTGATTAGCTGTTTTAATCGTCTTAGCATTATGGCCACGGCTTCGGGATTATTGTCCCCTAAACACACCGGCCGGTCCAAGGACCAAGCTGCAACCCCCGTTGTGCCCGAACCCGCCATGGTATCCAAAACCCAGTCCCCAGGCTGCGTAAGCAATAACACCACACGTTCCATCAGCTTTAAAGGCTTTTGGGTCGGATAACCGACGCGCTCGTGAGCGGAGGTGTTAATGATGGGAATGTCCCAGACATTATCAATGGCCCGCCCTTGAGCAATGACCTCATCAAGGTAAATCCGGTACGCCTTAGATTGCCCTTTCCCTTTATGGCCCCAAATCCACTCTCGTCCGTCTTCATCCGCGTGCACCGGTTGTTTTTTCATGCGAACATAATAATCCCGATCCCAGCTATCAAAAATTGGATTCATCCTTGCCTCTGCCGATTTTGCCCAGATCAAGAGCGAATCGTGCTTGCTGTTAACACGCACGATGGCTTTTTGACGGCGCCCTCGATAATGCCAAATGACCTCATTGCGGAAATTATCGTAACCTAAAAGCTCATCACCCAATATTTTAAGGTAATGACTGGCATGATAGTCACAGTGGAGGACAAAAAATCCGGTGGGGGAAAGAAACGGCAAAAATTGTACAAAATGCTCCTTAACAAATGCCACATATTCTTGCAAAGAAGACCACTGATCTTTAAAGGAACCATTTACGGCAGTACGTTCTTTTCCAGAAAAAAAAGGAGGATCCCAGTAAATAAGTTGGAATCGGCCAAAAAGTCCTTTGTGGCCAAGCCACTTCAGTTGGTTCAGTGCTGAATCCTGCAGCACGAGACAGGGAACATGAGATAAGGAGGGTGATTTCTTATTGCTAAGAATCCGGATCCGCGGGACATTTTGGCGAATGAGAGAACATTTTTGTCCTGGCTTCGTACAGGAATATCGTTGATGGCTTTTGGTTTTGTCGTTTCGAAATTTAATTTGTTTCTGCAATTGACCATTCATCGGCGAATTCAACACGGTATACTCGGTCTTCTCCTCGTCGCCGGCGGTGTACTCATCAACACATTTGGCACTTGGCAATTCCATCACAACTATACTAGTCTTCACCAAGGAAAGACTATATCGAATAGGAAGTTGCCATTATTGACCGGCATTCTAATGATTATTATGGGCATCGGTGTTTTTATATATCTTATGAAAACCTCTGGTAGCTAAATTAAAATGGAGCTCACGACCGGGATTGAACCGGTGACCTCGTCCTTACCAAGGACGTGCTCTACCTGCTGAGCTACGTGAGCGATGGTTGCGGGGACAGGATTTGAACCTGCGACCTCCGGGTTATGAGCCCGACGAGCTACCTAGCTGCTCTACCCCGCGATGGTGGATGGGGTTGGATTCGAACCAACGTAGGCGCTAGCCAGCGATTTTACAGACCGCCCCCTTTAGCCTCTCGGGCACCCATCCTCAACTATTCTATTTTCTGCCTGTGCTTTCCTCACTTTTGCCTTTTCTATTTTACGGACATGAAAAAGAAAATGCAAGATCAAATTTCATGTGCTGCCATTCGCTCAATGACGGTAAACCCAAAGCGCCGCAAATCAAAGGTTTCGCCAACGCGAGTGTCTCGATCCTACGTGACGACAAACAACTGTAAGTGAATAGATGGCGGAGGGGATTGGATTCTTACAAAATAAAGTTAGGCCCGTCGTTACCCGCAATGAGATCTACGGCACCAAATGGATCCGAATCATAGGTGGAAATATCATTCTTTTTGTTACATAATAAGCAGTATAAAACGATAGTCATGATTTTACATGTCGTGATGAAAGTTTAAGTGAATATGCCAAAGATGAGAATCGTTACCACTCCTCACAAGACTGATTCTTAGAGCCAAACACGGGGCGAGAATCTTCGTTACGATTCGTGCAGCCGCGTGCAAAATTACAAGAAGTCGGGATTTTTTGATCATTAATAATTACGAAAGGAGGAAATCCTGGCCCAGAGAAAGACGCTAGGCGATTTGACGCAACTTCTTCAAATTGCGCACAATTGTCGAGTTTTTTGGCCAGGAAGACACGTGAGCCAATACTGGTTCTGGTACAAATTCTGGCGCACTCTGATGTGGTTGAGCTTTGTATTTTTATCCGGTTTCTTGCTTCTGGGAGCTATTATTGGAGCCTACCTCTTTCTTATGCAACGTAGCCACTGGCAACCTTGTCCGAAAGATCTTGCTGTACCTCAAGCCTTACGCGATCAACTGGAAAATTATGCTCAAACACAACGCGGAAAGTTGGAGAATTGCGAGATTTATGTAATTGAAAACGAACCGGAAAAGAAACACAAAAAGCGACGTGGCAATTACCGATTTAGTCTACGCACCAAGAGTGGTTTGTCGCGGAGTTATTGGAGTAGACTGCCTTCAGGAGATTTTTACCCGGAATCTCCGTTGGCTGCCGAAATAGCCCACCACTGTTAAATAGGGCCGAAAAGCGCAGAACTGGACTGCAACACACAAAATCAGCTATAACCGGAACCTACGGAGGGTCCTAACACATGTGACTCTTATCATACTGCTTGCCAATCGGTCTTTGTAACGTATGAAACAAGAAACATCTGCTGGCAAGAAAAACTGCGGGATACCGGTGGATAATCATTAAGGAGTTATCCGCGATCAGAAACGCTCGGCTAGACTGGGGAGAAATATTACCGGATGCTCGGATGCTCGCACTGCATGGTAACTTTAGAGGTGGAGCACTCAAAGGAAGACTTCCCCGTTCACTCGTTGAACTCATCAAAATCCGTGTCTCTCAGCTCAATGGATGTGCTTGTTGCCACTCAAGAGGCCCGGCAACTGGGCGAAAGGGAACAGCTCATATTGCATCGGCTTTATGGCGTGAAACGCCATTCTTTACAGAGGCTGAGCGGGTTGCCCCGGCGCGGGCAGAAATGTGACCGATCTTGCCGGCGAAGTGTCTGATGAACCCATCAGCCATTATTGCCATAAATTCTTGGGACCGATAGGCCGTTAGTATGACCACCGAACCAAGGAGCTACCGTCCTGATTTGCTTCGATAACCGATCGTTAATTGCAATCTACACAAAATTATTCTATACTACTTAACATGAATAGTTTAGTTGGGATTCGTGAAGCTGCCCAGGCGTTGGGCGTATCCATTTCCACCTTACGTCGATGGGAACGAGAAGGTAAGCTCATACCGGAACACACTCCGGGCGGTCATCGGCGTTATGATTTGGCAAAGTTGTTCCCCGAACGATTTCGGACAGCTCCTGACCTTTCTCGGAAAACCGTCGCGTATGCGCGAATGTCCAGCCATAATCAGGAAGCGGACCTCGAACATCAAAAACAAGTCCTAGAACGGTACTGTACTCGCCAAGGGTGGAGTTATGAGGTGATCACGGATCTCGGTTCCGGAGTGAACGATCATAAAAAAGGTCTCAAGCGACTGCTGAATGCCATTGTGAATGATCAAGTCGGTAGGCTCGTTATTACGCACAAAGATCGGCTTCTGCGTTTTGGTGCAGAAATGGTTTTTGCTGTCTGTGAGGCGAAAGAGGTAGAAGTCGTCATTCTGAATCAAGGTGAAGAGGCCACATTCGAAGATGATTTGGCGGAAGATGTCATGGAACTCATCACACTCTTTTCGGCTCGTCTTTATGGACGCCGATCCCCGAAGAATCAAGAATTGATGGACGGGATAAAGCAAACAGTTCAGGAAACGCGGCTAGACTGAGGATCAAGCGTGGCAACTCGAGCCAAACTCTTACGGCGTGATCGAACAAACCTATGGTTCATACGTCATCACGCCCTAGCTATCACGCACAGGAAATATGTTAATGGCCTGGGCTAACGCAAGACCTGCGGCCCCCACAGCAACAATGGGTTGAGCGACAATTTCGATCGGCATCTCCTTATTTTTATTGATCGCCCGGTGACGAATGACGCGCTGAATTTCCGGTATGATAATTGACCCCGCCTGTGCTATCGTTCCACCCAGGAAGATTGCTTCGGGATTAAGAATTTGCAAAAGATTAGAAATGCCAATCCCCAAAGATTGGCCCAACGACCGTAATGAATTGGAATAGGCGTCCACACCATTCTGTGCTTGCTCCACACAATGAGACACAAACAACGGGGAGAACTCGTCGAGCGGGTCGATCCCTTGCTCACGCAGATATCTGGCTAGAGCTTGCTCCGATGAATATTGTTCCCAGCAGCCATAATTTCCACAGGAACATAACACACCAATGGTGGAAATGGTAGTATGACCCGCTTCACCTGCAATCCCGTCACGTCCTCGGTAGACCTGTCCGTTAATTACAATGCCAGCACCAACACCAATTCCCGCATTAATAAACACCAGATTTTTGATGCGGTGGCGAAGGTAAACGGCCCATGCTCCCGAATTCGCATCGTTATCGATAATGATGGGTTGAGAATACACCCGGGACAACTGTTCCACTACGGGCCATTCAGTGATGTTCAAGTTGGGAAGAAAAGAGACATGCCCGGTCACGTAATTGACGAGTCCGGGAAGCGCAACCCCGATACCCAAAAGACCATGAGGACTTGGGGGGCACGCTACCATGGCTGATTCTATTTCTTCTTTTAACACGTTCAATAACTGTTCCGATCTTATTGGGGGTATTCGGGTATCTAGTTGACGCCGATGTTCATAAACCACGGCGAGTCTGGCATCGGACAACACCGTGGTGGCATGGGTTATCTGGACATCAACGCCAATGGTATAACCGGCACCGGCATTAAATTGCAAGAGAATGGGCTTGCGCCCCCCTTTAGACGTGCCGAATCCGATCTCTTCGACAAATTGCTCGGCGATTAGCTCATCTACCAGCGACGATACGGTCGCTCGATTGAGACCGGTTTTATCTGAGATGGCCACTCGTGAGGTTTGCTCTTGCTGGTAGAGAAGACTTAATACGGTTTCTTTATTAAATCGGCGCATTACTGACGCATCAACACTTTTATACATTATTCCCCATCCTTCGGGTTGCTGAATGTCCTTTATCATGATTATTTTATCCAAAAGACACTGCGGTAGGTTGTCACTAGCCACTGGGCCCGCAGAATTAGGCAACCTCCAATGGCTCCGGATAATTCATTACTTAGTTTATCATACATACTAAATCAAGAGTATTTCGGAATTTTTAATTGTCCATTGTGCTCCCGGAACAATCAGGTTAATATGATAGTTGGTTTGATAACTCAACCATGTTTCCATAAAGTTTTTTTGCAATTGGCAGACACTAAGAAACTTTAGCTTATCGTTAGATTATGCAGAAAAGAGGTAATTTTATGAGTCTTAAGAGTAATGCAACATTAGCGTTGGCTTCTATCTTTGCTGTAGGAACCTTAGCCGCATGCGGTACACAGCCGACCACATCGGCGTCATCCCCCACAAATGGATCGAAACAACTACAAATTTTCAGCTGGTGGACTGGCGTAGCAAGCAGTAAAGCTCTGACGGCACTCAATAAACAGTTTGTCAAAGAATATCCGCAATACAAGGTTATTAACGAAGCCGTAGCCGGCGGAGCCGGATCTAATGCGAAAGCTGTTCTCGCGAGTCGTTTAGAGGCGGGTAACCCACCCGGCACCTTTCAAGTGCACGCCGGACACGGTTCATTGTATTCTTGGGTTCAAGCCGGGGACATGAGTCCATTGAATTCGCTCTATAAGCAACAAGGATGGTACCACGACTATCCGCAATCCTTGTTGAAATTGCTAACCTTCCACGGAAAAATCTACGCCGTCCCGGTCGACATGCAAAGAGACAATGTTCTGTGGTATAACCCTACCCTTTTTCACCGCTATCACTTGACGGTTCCCCGCACATTCACGCAGTTTTTCCAGGATGCTCAGGTGCTCAAGAGTCACGGTATTACCCCTTTAGCCCTGGCCAATCACGGCAACTGGGAGGCCACATTATTGTGGAGTAATGTATTGTTGGGTACTGTGGGAACTTCTCAATATGACGCGCTATTGAACGGTCACGCCTCATGGACGAGTCCCGGCGTCACCCAGGCCACACGAACTTTCACTCACATGCTGCAATATGCGAATACCGACTATACAGCTTTGCATTGGGACCAGGCCGACCAACTTGTGGCTCAAGGTAAGGCCGGCATGAATGTCATGGGCGATTGGGCTCAGGGATATTTTACGACCGATCTGCACCTCACCCCGGGCACGGGCTTTGGATGGGCTCCTACGCCAAACACCTCGGGCACATTTGCGGTGGTCTCGGACGTTTTCGGTTTACCCTCACATTTGAAGGACAAAACTCCGACGCTTGATTATTTGAAAGTTCTGGGTTCTCAAAAAGGTCAATCGATATTTAACCCTTTGAAGGGAACGTTTTCACCTCGACTGGATGCCAACCCCAAAGCCTATGACGCCTATTCGCAATCGGCCATCCAGTCGTTTAAGCGAGACAAACTGGTTCTGACTATTGGTCAGGGTGCAGTAAATCCTGGGTTTACCAACGCTGTGAATAACGCTATGGAAGTCTTAGTTAGCAACCGCAATGTATCCCAGTTTGTGCAATCGGTGGCCAATGCGGCCAAATCGAATCCTCTGCCCTAAAGTACCGCGCCGCGGTCGAAAATCGGACCGCGGCAGCTAAGAACCAGGAAGGATGATACGAAATGAAACGGGCAGTCCAGGATGCTGGATCCCCTCGAAAAATGGTTCCGACCATCAAAAGAGGGCCAATCTTGTGGGATAATTGGTCAGCCGTGCTCGTGCTGATTCCCTCTTTGATTGCTCTGGGACTTTTTGTGTACGGCTTTATTGTCTGGACAGCTTACGTGTCCCTGACGAATTGGAACAGCTATATCCCCAATTTCCGTTGGGCTGGGCTCCGCAATTATATCTCGGTGTTTCAAACCTTTCGGTTTCAGTCAGATATCCGCAACATTGTTGTTTTTACCGTCTTGTTTATTGTTGGATGTCTCGCGCTGGGCTTGTTTTTAGCCGTCCTCATCGACCAAAAAATCCGATGGGAAAGCCTCTTTCGCAGCATCTTTATCTTCCCCATGGCGATCTCTTTCGTGGCGACGGGTGTCATTTGGTCTTGGTTGCTTAACCCTCAAACCGGCGTGAATCTTATTTTGCGATCACTTGGCGACACCCATCCCCCCCAATGGTTTTTGAGTACCGTATTTGTCCCCTCCATCTCGGCCGGTTTGATTCAAGCCGGTATTCCTTTAGCGCTGGTTGCGGTTACAATTGCGGCAATCTGGCAGATGTCCGGGTTCGCGATGGCCATTTACCTAGGGGGATTACGTGCCATTCCAGAAGAAATGAAAGAGGCGGCTCGTATTGATGGAGCCGGAAGCTGGCGCCTATTTTGGACAGTAATTTTTCCCCAATTGAAATCATCAACAATCACAGCGGTCATTATTTTGAGTGCCGCCTCGCTGAAAGTATTTGGGCTGATTTATGCGATGACAGGACCGGGACAAGATTTTACCACGGATATGCCAACCTTGAACATGTTTCAGACCACCTTTCAGGGCAGTCAATTTGCCCAAGGTGCAGTAATTGCCACCCTGCTCTTTTTGATCATGGCGGCTTTTAGCATTCCTTATTTACTGACGGTACTGCGTAGGGAGGAGGAAGCTTAATGGTTGTGCAACGCTTTCGCAGAACAGGATTATATCTGGTGCTGGCAATATTTGCACTTTTGTACTTGATGCCGGTTTACGTGGTGGCAGTCACCAGTTTAAAAACCGAATCCTCGATCAATTTGGCACAGATGTGGGCATGGCCGCACACCTTCAGTCTCCATAGCCTCGGATCGGCATGGGCCCAATTGGGACCAAATTTCATTAACAGCATCTATCTAACCGTTCCCGCGACACTCATTTCATCACTACTCGGAGCAATGAACGGTTATGCCTTGTCCAAATGGCGGTTTCGCGGATCCAACACCATCTTTTTTCTCATCTTGCTGGGCATGTTCATCCCCTACCAAGCTGTGCTCATTCCGGTGTTGCGGGTCTTGGAGTGGCTGCGTTTGGAAGGCACTATTCCCGGCTTAATTTTGGTCAATGTGATATATGGAATTCCCATTACGACTTTAATCTTTCGGAATTTCTACGTGGGCATTCCTCATGAAATGATTGAAGCGGGCAAAATCGATGGAGCAGGGTATTGGGGAATTTTTCGCCGGATTGTTCTGCCTTTATCGGCTGCCGGTTTTGTCGTCGCAGGCATCTGGCAGTTTACTCAAATCTGGAACAATTTTTTGTTTGCCGTAGCCGTCACCACTCCCCCACACCAACCGGTAACGGTGGCTGTGGTAAACATTGCCGGCAGCCAGACCGTGCAATGGAATGTCCAAATGGCCAGTGCCCTGATGGCGTCCCTTCCGACTCTGGTCGTTTATATTTTTCTCGGAAAGTACTTCGTCCGTGGGCTGTTGGCCGGTTCTGTCAA
>JAKACM010000192.1 GCA_021821465.1 Bacillota bacterium | reverse complement strand
ATCGCACGGTGCCGGTTCCCGGGATCGTGCGATAACAGCGACATGCCCATCTGTCGCACACGAACCATGGACGGCTGCGACCGTCTATGTTAAGAATGGCAGCGAGGTTGGTCTGTCCCGGACCGCCATATGGACGGTAAGGCTGCCAGGGGCATTCTTTCCCGGTGATGAACAACGCCGAGGGGACCCCGCGGCCCACACATCGAGCCCTCCCGGACTACTCTTCAATGGGACGTTGTCGGGGATGACGAATACGCCAAACTAAAAGCTCCGCAGGATCCACGCCTGGTCCCACGTACACACGGAACTTTTGTCCGCGAAAGGCGATGAGGACCCGCTTCAGCTCGATGTCCATCAGGCGTCCATTTGGCTCATCCCAGATCGTAAGGGCGCGAAAGGGCAAATCATCGTACGTTGGAAAGCGTTCGAGATAGACGCTGATCGTCCGGCGCAACGCGATGGCGACCGGATCCCACCCCTGATTGGGGTGGCCGCGCCAGCGGTCGTAGTCCCACAAATCCTGCAGAGCACGCCGAGCAAATCGGATGCGCGACATCAGCGTTCCGGCATCGTCTCATCGTGGCCGGCCAAATACCTGAGGTAGCGGTCGGCCTCGTCGGCGCCGAAAAACCGCTCGTTGTTTCCCTGCGCAGCGATGTCGCGGATCAAGGCGACTTCGTCTGGATCCCAAATCAGTTCTCGCCCACCGCCCTCACTGGCTAGCCAGCGTACGATACGGTCGAGCATGGGCAAGCGTTCAGGGGGAATCGTTTCGATGAGGCGTTGAATCTCTTCGCGTTCGACCGCCATGAAAGCCACCTCCACTTGATCGTAGTATAGCATCCCGGCACTGGGACGGCCAAACACAACCGTTCGACATCTTCAGTGGCACCCTGCGGGACTCTCGCCCCCGTGCGTCCTCCATGACGTTGCTCGTTAGGAAGATGGCCTTGTGTCAAGTCCACGGACACGTGAAATTCGTAGCAATGTCAAACAAGTGGACGCGGTGCCATCCTTCGGAACGGGCGGATTATTGATGTCCGTCGTCGCCCTAAGGGGGTGGCTGACGCCGGCCTCGCACACTCGCCGCGTGGAATCCCCTGATGGTCCGAGGGGACTCCACGCGCAGAATGGCCGCCGTGGGAACGGTGAACCGGTAGCAAGGTACGTTGCGCGTGCAATTGGGTTCGACGACAACCGCCAGCTCGGCAGCGTCGACGGGAACCGGCCGCGACACCGTATGATCCCCGTCGACGGTACCTGTGGCTGCGCCCGGCTCTTCATGGTTCGCCCCCACATCATCCGTTACCGTGATGCGCCAAAAATAGGCTTCGAGCCTTTGCACGCTGGTGGTGGGATGAGGTACGGGGGATCCATCGTGAAGTAAAACCAGATGGCATTCTGATCATTCTGGTCACAAATCACGTTCGTGAAGGTCAACCATCAATACGGTATCCGCGACAATTCCGGTTAGGAGCTTTCCGGTCATTCATGGCCACGACCTCCACGAATCTGACTCGTCCCTGCGGCGTGCTATCCTGTGGGTAACGATATCACAGCCACTCTTCAATTCGCCGTCCACACTACTTCGCCTCTCTCCGTTGGCAAATGCACTGACGCCCGCTTTAGGTCAAGAGCGAGGGCATCTACCGGTCGACAATTGCTATCCTCAGCCCGCAAGTAAGGTAATATTCGAGTTAGTGGTAAAATCCGTAGTTTTACTGACCAAACCAAGACTTCCTGTTCCCCAGAACCATTGTCGCCAGTTTCCCTAAGTTATCCGTAAGTTGATTTTCGAACTCCATCGTCTCATCGTCAGTACCCGTAATGGCGTGCGTAATCTCATGAATCAACGTCCCCGCGTAAGACTCCACCTTTTGCAGTTGGTCTCGTCTAATGATGAGGCGTGATTCAGCCTCCTCCCACAACCCTGCTGCATCCGAACCGTTCCAGTTTAGTTTCATTGTTTCTGAAATCAATACCTCTTTGACAACCTTCTTGGTCTTAGGGAACCAGTCAAGAATCGTTTGAGTTTTTTCGAAGACCTTTCTCTCGCTAGACGTCAATTTGCTCGGTGGAACAAACGCAAACTGGAAGGCATTGTTCCACTCACCTTTGTAATACTCTAGGTTCACCATTTCGTTGCCGGACTTGTCGGCCACAGTAGGAAGTTTCCCTGCCAAGTTTTCAGGGACTACAACGACGCGGTAACCATCTTCTTGGGCATATGTAATGAACTTGCCAGCCTCCATGAGGTCATAAGATGTGACAAACATCACCTTTTCCTGTGCGTTTAAAATCTGGCACGCATGAAGCTGAACATCAAGCCATTGGATCTCATCGTGAGATGTTCCGGTCTGCAGATTCTTAAGGTCGTCAACGAGAAGTTCAGCAACATCCTTCCCTGCACACTCCAACAGTATAGACTTGATGCGTTCCGAGTATGCCCCTCTGCCGACGTTAGTCCTCTCGCGATTAAGCGCTTTAAGTAACAGTTTGGTTGGTGAGGTAATGTTGTATGAAAATAAGAAGTTTTCCTCCTCCGCAACGAAGAGCCCATTGACATATATTCGAGCCTTTTTCTTAGCGGACTTTTTAATTACCGAACCATACCTTGTGGTCTCCAGAATGGTTTCATTTGAATAGGTCAGAAAGTTTTCCTTGGCTTTTTCAATATCTTCATCCGTAATTCCGGTAATCACAAAGTCCGTACCCTCTATAGTTGGGTTGCTTGGGGCGTTAATAATCGCATGGAGCGTTACCACGTCATCAAAGCCATGCTTTGACTGTTTTTCGATTGTGATGTCCCCATACTTCGACTCGATGAGAACTTGCACCCTATGGCGGTCAAATGTTGCCAGAGCATCCTTGAGTCCGACGCCGAATTTCCCGATGACTTTGGAGGGGTTTTTTAGTTTTTCGGCGTTTTCGTTTTGGGTGAAATGGGCGTACTGAAGCCCTCTGCCATAATCTCTGATATGCCAACAGCCTTTATCGTCCTTGAAAATAACCGGGTCGGGAGTATCAGTGAGCGAAGATTCATCCAGTGCGTTCGCAATCACTTCACGTATGCCGTGGGGAACCGCCCAGTGTTCCAGTACTTTCTGTATATTAAGGTCAAAACCCCGTACTGCTTCCATTATTCTAATCCCCCCGCAAATACATGATTGTCATTATTCCAACTGTTTAATTAATGTGTCAAGAGTAGGAAAACGTCGATCCCAGTGGTGGTTGAATTACTAGAACGGGGCTGTTCGGATTATCCGCGAAGAAGGTCGGTGGGTGTCTGAGTTTGAGACGCATTGTCCTTGCCCCTTGTTAACTAACCAGCCCCAATGTACACGATTCGGCACCTCAAGGAGTGAAGAAATGAGCCCATCGGGTTCATGCAAAAGGGTGCTCACTGTCGCTGCATCGGGACCAAAAATCCCGCGTGCACCCGTCCATGACGTCGCTACGCTAGTCTGGAATCAGGAGCTATCACGGCTCTCCCCCGACGGACCGCCTATCGCGTCTCTCCCACCGAACCGCATCCATCGGCTCTGGGTGACGCCGTGGCGGATCAATGGACGGAGAACAAAAATAAAAAACCCGCAATCGCTTGCGGTGTCTCAAATTTTTATGGTGTCCCCGGCAGGATTTGAACCTGCGACGCCGGGATTAGAAGTCCCGCGCTCTATCCACTGAGCTACGGGGACGCTAAAGAACCGTGTCCAGTGACGCTTTGATTTTCTGTGCAATCTAAAAAACATGGTCGGGGCGACAGGATTTGAACCTGCGACCCCCTGCTCCCAAA
>JAKACM010000092.1 GCA_021821465.1 Bacillota bacterium | reverse complement strand
CCTTGACACTGAGGACAGACAAATCCGTCCCGCCAACGCTGCTGGAATAAGTATTCCTGGCACGCCTTTTCCGTCGCAAATTGATCTTGCCATTCTAACAATGTCATCCGTGCCGACTCCCACCTGCTGCAACCTTAATTTGCCTTAATTGTACCACGTTTCCTCCACTTGGAGAACTCTCCCTGAGTTATCTGGGTATGTATGTCGGCGAATGGGGACACGCGCATGTTTCAAGCATTTTTACACGATCGCTACGGCATTCCCATGAGTCGAGCGGGATGCACCCAATGGCTTCACCGCCATGGTTTTCGCGGGACTCGTCCCACATATGTCTGGGACAAGGCCGATCCTCTCACGCAACAAGCCTTTGTGGACGCCTGGCAGGAATTAAAAAAAAACTAACGCCCCACGATCTCTTGCTCTTTGAAGAGGAAGCGCACATTCGAGACGATCAAGCCATGGGTGCCGCATGGACGCTATGGGGGAAGCAGAAGAAGATTAAAACAACCGGCCGCCACGCGGCCGCTATTATCATGGGAACGGTCGCTCCTGCGACCGGTGATGTGATCGTGACAGAATATGAGGAATCAACAGCGAACACCTTTCATCAATTTCTCGCAGTCATTCTCCATCGTTATCCCGATAAACAGATCTATCTGATCCTCGACAATGCCAAAATTCACCATGCCAAGGTGCTCGCGCCGTTGCTCGCAGATCATCCGGCACGGCATCTTCTGTTCTTACCGCCTTATTCCCCGCATTGGAATAACGTCGAACGACTATGGAAGTGGCTTCGGGAAAAGGTCATTCTCCACACGTATTTCCCCAACCTTGGTGCGATTAAAAAAGCTGTCGGACACTTCCTCCGATTTCTAGAGGGGGCCAAAACCGAAATTCCGTCACGACTCTGCCGCCTGACAGGTGATCCCAAGAAAACTTAAGTACGATTAATATAGCTTGGTTTGCGGACCGCCTTTGTGAAGGATGTTGAGTTGCTTCGGTAAATTGACCATGTGTAATAACAAAATTATTAATTTCGGAGATCGTACCTGATCCACCCATGGCCTTCAACGACTCGAGAACCGACCACATTAATTCAGTATGTTGAGGAATATCCACTTCCATATTATTTCTCCTTTTGGGGTGGCTCACAATTATGTGTCGTTATACGGAAGCGAGGATGGTGAGTACTTACCCTTTTTTATTCTAAATTCTACGTGGTTTGATTTTTGTCCGCAATTCCCCTGCGAACTTAACATGTCGCCAGGGAAGACTTAACATCCCTCAAGTCATGGATTTTTCATTTCTTTTGGCGAATCTTCAATGGTTTCTGAAGTGATTGACACCCTCCAACTTCGCATCAATCACTTCGTGCCTCTGCGGGATCCGAAAACCCTAGTCTCATATTCACGTGAGTGTCTATGAGAGCATGATCAGGAATGGCTGAAGAGGAAATGTTGCAGAGGAGATCCGGTTCTATACTTTTCTTAATTCAATTGTGGTTCAGCACTATTGCTGAAGGCTAATAGCCTTTCCCCTTCGATTTTCGTACAGAGCCCCTGACGGCGAAATTTCGCCGTCAGAACAGCATCCATGGGATATCCGGCCGCCAGACCCATGGAAAACACAAATGATCCTACGCCGGGCACATTGAACAATGGACGCATGAGAGGTTCAAGATATACGCCTAAGTAATGTACCATGCCGGTAGACAGAAGAACGTCCGACAAAATGAAAAAGGGCAATAGAGAGGGAAACACCACAGAAAAGAAGAGCTTCAGTGCATCCATAGTGGCGTGATAGCCCTGTTCCGAAAATACAATCAGTGCAATGGTTAAAAGCAACATGGTAAAACCCGTCACTGCCGTGGCTATTCGCTTTGGTTCCCGATCCATTCACGCCACCCCGTCCACCAGTCTTATTTCTCTTCATGCTATGTCCCCTGTTCTATCGGTATGCCCAAGGGCGTGAAGGCTCACCGCGGAACCCCATCAAGTTGTGGACAAAGACCGGACGACGGCGATTAGCGGTAGCAAATGGAATTGTGGGGTGGTGAGAACAGAGTGTAAAATCTTTAGTAAAGCGGGGGAATCCTCTTCCGTGCTATTTTCTTTACCCACAGACAAGAGGAGACCAACCATTCGTGAAATTTGATAAGCACCTTCTATTTTCGGGGCAAGGACGTGTGATTTATGTCGTCGGTTCCTATCGATTGGGAAAAAGTGTGTTTTCCGTCGCGTTACCCTGGGTTATTTACACTTCCACCCATTCTACCGTCCTCAGTGGCGTGGCATTTGCATCACTCATGTTGCCACTGGCCCTCTTCTTTCCCATTGCCGGCTGGCTCGTCGATAAAGTCGGCCGCAACCATCTGTTAATTCCAATAGAAGTGGCCCGCATGCTTTCCTTCGTGGGTCTCGAACTCGTATTAAGGTTGAATCGGGGAGTGGTCATCGACTCCTTATTGTTTGTGGCAATAATTCAAGGAGCAGCCGATGCGCTTTATACGGTAAGCCTCAACGGAATGGTTCGGGACACGACGGTTAATAACCAACAATTGACCACAGTGAATTCGATGGTGGAAGTAGCCGGCAGGATAGGTCAATTAGGAGGCCCATTAATAGCCAGCATCTTATTGAGCTCAGATCACACAGCCTGGGCGTTTAGTATACCCTTCCTCTTGTCTGTCTTGACAACAGTTCTGTTCGTGACAATTCCGGATCGTGTGGATCCGTCCAACCGCCGAGATCGTACGGCAATCTTGGCAGGATTTGTGCACTTGGGCAAACACAGACTGATTTTGATCATGACACTTATTGCCACGATTACCAACATTTCCGTTGCCATATTAGGTGCTCAACTGGTCTTCTACCTTCGCTCGCGTGGGATATCCGGCTTTTCTGCCGGCATCGCGTTGGACATGGGAAGCATTGGGATTTTAAGTGTGGGTGTCTTGGCTCCCAAGCTGATAGCTTGGCTTCCTAAGCAATTGATTGTGGGGGGCAGCATTTTTCTTATGGGTTTGGGGATGAGCCTCGTGGCATACCACGGCAGTGTCTTAATCCTCTTCGCAGCATTGGCTTTGGCCCACGGTCCCGTGGTGGTTTACAACGCCTTCATGCAAAGCCAAATTCAACAACTGGTACCCCGAAATGTATTGGGCCGTATCGGAGGGGCCATTGGGAGCTTAGCCACAGTGAGCATGTCGGTAGCGGGTTTTGTCAGTGGGTTGTTGGCTCAACGTATAGGATTAACGACAACTATTTTCACTGCAGGCTTAATAACCCTAGTAAGTGCGTTGGCAGGCAGCATCCTATTACGACCCTTCATGGGTTCCGTTATGACCACAATCAATCGGCATCAATAAAAGTCACTACGATAAGTGATCCATGAAAAATCAATTTCATGGATCACTTCCCTCTTGCATGATCAGTTAACGCGCCCACTCCAGGTGGCCAAGAGTGGCCCGGACAAGGAGAAATTTTCCGGGCAGAAGCACCCTGTAAATGGAGGTTAACCTCGTTAACGTCACGATCACTATCCGAGGAACTCGATATGCTCGACCCTGTTCGACTTCATCAGACAGTCCTCTTCCTGGCTTTTCATGGGATTATCTTATGTTAACAACATAAGATCGGTGAATGGAAAGACGTGCAAGTGGATAAAGAAGCAACGAGTGTGAAAAAACCTCGCCAGTGATCTGATACTTCACAAGCTTTTACGATTAGCTGACAGCAAAGCATAGTTGCCCCTTTGAAGCTTATCATTACCCATACTACCAATAACATTCAGACAGTCGGGTGATGACAACCTTAATGGAAAGTGTTTATCGCACACCCATTCATACCGCGAGGGGCGCTCTCTTGGACGTGTCGGATCCTAATCTGTTGGGAACCTGGTCTTTTCGAAATCTGATGCTAGTCGGCGGGATATTCACCTAGATAAACCGACAAGGCTTCAACGCTTCTCCACGCCCCATCCCTTTATACTGCCTATTTAGATTAGGTGCCGTTAGAATTGCCGTCAACGATCATATTTGGACTGAGTGCCCGGAGGATGGGACGGAGAATCGAATCTTATGGAGAGGGTTGATAATAGATCGGGCGATTATTATAACAAAGCATAGAGACATCCGTTCCTTGGCATCTATGTTAACGTTCCATAAAAATGAAAAGAGGGATGATATGCATCTCGTATGGCCTAATTTTGTCTTTATGACGGCATCAATCGGTTGGATCGTGGTAGCGCATCGCTACCCCCGTCGGGTCTATGGAGATCATCAACCCTCTCCAGGCATCGTTTCTCGCAAGCTGACTCCATGGATCCTGGGTATCATCGCCGCAAGCAATGGTGTATTATGGCTTTTACCGTTGTGGCGTTAGGTTTATGTAATTCCAGTCCCTGCTCCCACCTTGGCAAGACGAGTGTGATACCCAGAGCCCGTAGAACCTTTATCGGTTTGGTACCCACATGTAATGAATGAAGAGGGTCCGATGGAGCTAACCCCTCGGTCTGTAATCCAAGTCATGACGGCATATTAGCAACCAATCGATTGCATGTCATTCGTCGGGCGAAGTGAGACGATGGGAAAAAACCTTTGCCGACACCCGGCCACTGTTGCCTACCGCACTTGAACGAGAATTCGCTCTCATGTTGATATCGACTCTTTGGCCTTGCCGGAGGAATGCCACACACCAAGAAAAGAGAATCGAGAATCGCGGGCAGCGACCAAAATGACGCCTGTCAGGCCGTCTGCAGAAAGAAATGGTAATAGCCTAGACACGCGATCATGGAAACCCACGACACCAGTGTAAAAGAGGCGACAACACGCTTTTCATTCCATCCGTACTTCAACCCGAAATGATAATGTATCGGGGACATGCGAAAGATCCGTTTTCCTGTCTGTTTAAAATAGGCCACTTGAATTATGACGGAGAGAATTTCTGCAAAATAAATGACAAACAGGATGGGTACTAGAATTTCAACCTTTTCCATCACCGCGAGCATTACTATGGAACCGCTGATGGCCAAGGAACCGGTGTCGCCCATGATTAGTTTGGCGGGATACGCATTGAAAATCAGAAAACCTACCAAACACGCTACCATGATGAGGCAAAACAGTTGCACACTGAAGTTGTGGGCAATCACAAAGAAGAACAGGTAGTTGGAAATGGCAACCGAGGACAAAAGACCATCCAAGCCGTCCGTGAAGTTGATGGCATTCGTTGAGCCGACGATTAGCAACAGTGCGACGACGCTAAAGCCGACGGAACCCAGATAAACTGTGTAGGTTTTGGACAAGGGTATCGAAAAATCAATCCACGAGTGCTGATAGAGATAATACAGGCTCATGAATGCCACCACAAATTGCAGAACCATCTTGGTCCAGCCGGAGATACCGGCAGGGTTTTTGTCTACAGCGTTCTTCAGGTCATCGAGAAAGCCGATGACACTAAAAGCGGCAAAGACGACAACCAGGTAATACGAGATATGAGTTGCCATCATCAGTACGCTCACGAGCATTCCCAGGAGAAAAACCGTTCCACCCATCAAAGGTGTGCCCTTTTTCAGCTGTTGGTCTAGAGGTAGTTCAGCCCGAATAGGCTGGATCAGATTCATTGACCGTAAAAGACGAATTTGAAAGGGCAGAACGCTAATGATCAGGACAAAGGTCCCGATGGCAATGTACCAAATGGCCAAAGAGAATCCCCTTCGCTGTTCTTGAAATCGACAGCCCTCTGCTAAACTAGGCACTAGTTTGGGCCGCCCGGCCAACAAACTCGGGCACTTTGCGCATAGCTCGTGTTCTCAGCCTTAAAGCTTGTCCGTACCTACGTTCCATTTTATAAGAGTGGTTTCTAGTTTAGACTACCTAGCATACACATATCGCTCGCGCAAACTGTTGTGTGAGTAATTTCCACGCGTTTGTACAATATCACGCGATGTCATCCATTTCTGAGACGCGCCGATGGACTCTTGAAGAGTGGCTCACAAAGGACGGTCCTCTGACGAAAGTTGGTGATGAATTTTTCGGGAGTGTTCCGACCCAACATGAGAAAAAGCCATATCTCCTGCCTTGATGACCGAAACAAAAGGATGTGTGTAGCATTTTCGGCAATGTCTCTTCTCGAAAAGATGACGCAACTTGACCCCCGCATCAAATACTTCAGAAGTCTCTTTAATTCCTCTGGGGCAAACTATTCTTCGACCACCAGCATTCAATGTGGATCTTCGCCCAACAAATGGGCCGCAGGGATGTGGCCCATTTTCCCTGACTGAAAATCTTCTATAGCCTGGACAATTTCCGAACGGGTATTCATCACGAAGGGTCCATAAGAAAATACCGGTTCACGAATAGGGGCCCCTCCCATAACGAGGGCTTCCAAACGGGCTGTTCGCGAATTTTCGGCCCTTGAGCGGATCTTTAGAACCTCACCTGACCCCAAGACGACTCCCTCACCTTCGGCAATTCGGGTGTCGTCCCCTCCCGCGATTCCTTCCCCGGCCAAGACATAAACCATAGCATTGAACCCTTGTGGCCATAAGATCCGGAGTTGTGATCCAGCCGTCAGGCTAACGTGAGCATAAATGATGGGAGTTCTGGTCATCCCTGGTCCCTTATATTTGTCAAGCTCTCCCGAGATTAAGCGGATAATCGCAGTGCCATCGGCTGACGACAGTAACTCCACCTGGTCGGACTCAATACTTTGATAACGGGGAGGCACCATTTTCAGTTTGCGGGGCAGGTTTACCCATAACTGGACTCCATGAAAGAGTCCTCCCTGCTTCACAAGATCATCCGGTGGCATCTCGTCATGCAAAATACCGCTTCCCGCTGTCATCCACTGGGTTGCTCCGTTTGTGATGAGTCCCCCACCACCATGGGAATCCCGGTGTCGAAATGCTCCGTCCACGATATAAGTGACGGTCTCGAAGCCGCGATGGGGATGCCAAGGTGCCCCTTTAGCTTCACCCGGGGCATATTCAACGGCTCCCATATGATCCAGTAAGAGAAAGGGATCGCTCAGCGTGAATGGAATGTCTTGGGAGGGAAAAGGCCGACGAACAGGAAATCCAGCCCCTTCCAGAAGTCCGGGCGCCTGTGTTCGGACGAGAACCTTCTTAGTCTGTAATGTTTCGTCCGGCTCTGACAACCGGGGCAATAGTAAAATATTTTCAGGTTCAACTGCAGGCATAACTTCGATGCTCCTTTTTATCCGGCTAATACAACCTATCTGTATGAGTTCTTTCATTGTACCCCAAAGGGCATCGCCTACAGAAATATGTTGTTTGATGGCGTCCATTAGATGAAACGAAGATCACACGAATTCGGACTTGAGAGATTCCGCGAAGCCACCGCGTGAGAGAGACTTGCGGGGTCCACTTTACTTCTTGTTCCATTGATATTGCCACCGTAGGGGGCCGGAATTTTAATCGAAGGTTTCTGTGATAAAGCGAGGCAGGGGGAGACTTTGGGGCACGGTCTAAAGTGCACTGATATTCTCGAGATCGGTTTTTGACTCGTGATCGTCAGATTGACATTCCAAGCCCGCGTCGAGCCCGACGTGACTAACTTTCCACCCCAGTTGTCTTTAGGCTGCTCTTGCAATTGAATAAAGACCACCGCCAGTCCCACTCATATGCTATCGACTTTTGTGTCCTTGCGCGCCGAAAGAATCTTAGGCACGCTACCGGGTATGGCAGATTCGCTTCCAGGGCTGCCATAAGTCAGATGTTACCTTTGTGGGATAAGGTGAGGACCACGAAATACAAAATTCACCCCGCTCTAAAACATAGGAATAGCCGTGGTTTAAGCCGTTATCATGGCTAGAGGCAGAAATCCACGCGAATCTCCAAGGGATGATCTTCCATTTCGATTCTCTCTTAACCGCGAAATAATGTCGGTGTTGTCGGCCGTCATCACCCTACTGTTTGGCTGTTATTGGTAGTAATAGTAATGATAAGCCTTCTAAGAAGTCGCCAGAACATCAGGGCGGTGCCCTTACCCTCACCATTATTCTGTCGGCTTGCCTGATATTCCATTTGCCTCCAATGGACGTACATCGACACTCTGCAAAGTCAGCCTCATGTAGCCACCGGAATGGCAATAGACACATCAACACATTTCGTATGTTATTCACTGACACTAATGAAGAACATGAAACACCATTAGGAATTCTGGACATATGACTGCAGAATCGGCGTCTTAAGGAGCAATGGATCGCCTGAGATTCTTCACGCACATTTTTTACCTTCTCCAGGCGTCAGAATAAGCTAATAGTGTCACTACAATTTATTCCACTACTCAAGTGAATGACACGAGTCGAGCCGTTTGCAGTACTCCCGCTTGCTTTTAACGGCCACCCACAAAATAAGAGATCGATGGAGAAATCCCACAGTGTTCGCTGATGGGGCTGACGGAACAGAGGCGCTCGCCCAGAGATCTCCGCCGCTAAGGCGCCACCCCAAGAGCCTGACGTATGCCTGAAGCTTCGTTCTTTTAAGGCGGGGTGGTTAACATCTTTTTCTTATGGCACATTGTGCCGGGAACGTTCATTCACCACGAGAGTAAACACATCCGGACGAGCATAATGTCCCGTCACATCAAAGTCAAATCGTGCTTCTTCGATCTGAGCCAGATCAAGATCGGCGTACAAAATGCCCTCTTGATGATATAACGGACCCTGAATATACTGACCCAAGGGACTAATAATGGCACTACCTCCACGGCAAAGTTCATCAGAACTCTCATCGAGATCCGAAAAACACGCCAAATCCTTCGGATACATATCTTTGGTCACATATTGATTGCATGCCAAAACAAAGCATCGGCCTTCCAAGGCAATATGTTGCAGGGTTGCTTGCCATGTATCTCTGGCATCGGCTGTCGGCGCTAAATAAATCGTGACTCCTTTCTCATACATGGCTGCCCTGGCAAGCGGCATGTAATTTTCCCAGCAGATTAGCCCTCCCATGCGGCCGAAAGGTGTATCGATCACCGTCAGCGTGCTTCCATCACCTTCACCCCAAATGAGGCGTTCCGATCCCGTCGGTTTCAGCTTCCTGTGTTTGCCCAAAAGAGTGCCGTCTGGTCCAAAATATAGCATCGTGCCATATAATGTTCCTTGGCTGCCGTGATCAGCCCTTTCGACGACCCCCATCACGACATAAGTATGAGCCTCACAAATAACCTGCGACAGTTGGTCTGTCTCTTTGCTGGGCACGCTGATGGCACTTCTCCAATATCGTCCCCAGTCTTTGCGTCCCCGTTCATCTCTGCTTCCCACCACCGTGCCAAAGGTCAGTCCACGTGGGTAACCCGATAAGAAAACCTCAGGAAAAACGGTAAGATCGGAACCATTCCGAGCAGCTTCCGCAATTAGATGAGAAGCCTTTTCGAGGCTGGCATCCAAATCCATCATCACCGAGGCACTCTGAATGACAGCCACTTTCACCGTATCAACTTCGCGCATATAAGGACCTTCTTTCACAGACCAATTTATCGGACCGGGCCGAATAATGCTCCAACCGGTTAAGCCGGTTGTCAAGTGATGGCGTGAGTGAACCGGACAAGTGCTCACACACCCCATCACCCTCAAGTACTCATTGATTTCTGATTAACCTCTTGCCGTAAGCTCGTGGTGAAGACTTTTTGCGGAACAATTCTCTCTCTTCAGGTGGAAGACGAGCAACCCGAGACTTTTTTCAGGGCTTCGCGCAGAAAAGGTAGATTCACGTTGGCTCCCGTTATTACCAAAACAACCTGACGACCAACAAATTGGCTTTGATTACTCATTAGGGCTGCCGCAGTGATTGCCGCCGACCCTTCTACCAGGAGGCTGCTATAACCCAAAAAATCGCAAACCGCACTCTCAATGGCTTCATCATCCGCTAGCAAAACCTCATCGACGCATTCTTTCGCAACCTCAAACGGCAACCGCCCAATCGATTGAGGGATTAATTTCTCGGCCCATCGACTGGCAGGATAAGGGAGTTTCATCCGTTCGCCTCGTTTCAATGACTGAAACAGGGCAGAACCCCCGTTGGGCTCGACCCCAATGACTCGGGTGCTGAGCTGCTTCGACTTATAAAATGCGGAAATTCCAGCTATGAGTCCGCCGCCGACAGGCACTATGACATCGGTCAGTTCGGGCTTCTGTTTCACAAGTTCAGAGGCGATGGTTCCTTGACCCGCAATAATCGCTTCATGATCAAAAGCGGGGATAAAATTCAGATTCCTGTCTTCGGCAATGTGCCGAGCGATCTCCTCTGATTCTTCATAAAAGTCTCCTTGTATGACCACCACCGCATTATAAGCTCTGCACATGTCCGCGACATTTGCCGGTGCCTTCGTGGTCATGATCACAATGCACGGGCTTCCCACCAAATGCGCTGCATAGCTGACAGCTAAAGCATGGTTTCCCCCTGAAGCCGTAACGACTCCCTGTTGCCGTTCGCGATAAGACAATTGCAAAACGAAATTGAGGGCGCCACGGACCTTAAACGTCCGCGTTTCTCTAAACGTCTCCAACTTGAGATAGACACGCGCCTTGGTCCTATCGCTCAACCAACTGCAATATTCCATCGGAGACGGCAAATTGAGATAAGGTCGAAGACGTTCGTAAGCGGAGTTAATCATCTCGACATCCACCGCATCAACCTCTTTTGTATCCTTATTGGACAATCATGTATCAATAGTGATACTCTTAAAATGGGTTGTCAAGATTTTGTTTGCTAAGATATTTTGAAGAAGTGGCCTTAAAGGCGAACGTCTTGGCAATATTCAAGTTGCTGAAAGCTTGAAATCCAGGCGTCTGTCATCAACCCTACATCCAGGTTTAACGGGTAAATGACTAGGCCATGGGCTCACCAAGATCTCACAAAGAAAGGAGAGGCGGGAAGAAAACGGGCAGAGCCTGCCGGACTATCCATCGGCCAGACGGCTTGGATTACCCGCACAACTGGGTGAAAGACAACAAAGAGATTCACAGCGTAGTTCATGCTATACGCCTTTTAGAATTATTCGAACAGGGAGAAGGACTCAGTGTCACGGAAATCAGCAGACGCCTGGAAATCCCCAGAGCGAGCATCTATAGACTTCTCAACACATTGCTCGCTCATGAATGGATCTTTCTGGGGACTGATAAAAAATACCATATGACACTAAGACTTTTGGAAATTGGACGATCTGCTCTGTCGGTACCAACGCTCCAGCAGATCGTTACGCCGTTTTTACTGTCTTTAGTAAGCAAAACCAAAGAAACCGTACACTTTGCAGTGCTTGACGGTGAGCGTGTTGGCTACGTTGCCAAAGAAGAATCTCCCCATCCCATCCGCATGTTTTCCCATATTGGATGGAGAGGACCTTTACATGCAACCGCGGCGGGAAAAGTATTGCTGGCTTATGCTGACTCTCTCCTTATTGACGACATACTCTCCCGGGAATTGCAGTCCTTTACCGCTAACACCAAAAATTCTCCCTCGGCCGTGAAAGAAGAATTACAACATATCCGAACAGTCGGGTTTGCGACCGATAATGAAGAACTTATCGAAGGGCTACTATGTGTTGCAGTTCCGGTCATGGCGAATTCTTCTGTGTTCGGCGCACTCTCCCTCTCCGGACCCAAGGACAGGATGGCTCGCCACCCTGCCGCAGAGATTGCTGTGCTCATGCAAGAGGAGAGTCGCCGCATTGAGGCGAGAGTGGCACACTCTGAACTGTCATCGAAATAAGAGATATCGCCATCATGAAGCAAATCCCTCACTGCCCGTCTATTTTTACATGACCACGGGCATTTCCAGTGGGGTTCCTCATACCAAAGGAAGTCATCCGATAAGGTCAGATCACACCAACGGAAGAGGATCCGACCGAGGACCGCTCCGTGTTACCTCAGCCGCGACGAGTATTCAACATGGCTATCCCTGTACTCTGTTGACCGAATACCCGTTGCATAAAAAGAACAATGCGTTTGACTAAAACATGCGTAACGAAACCGAAAAATCCCTAATGGTCCCATGGATACTGCCTCATGTTCCCTTTGGTGGACACAACGAGCATACCGGCCTGTCTTTGCCGGTTCAACACGACAAGAGGCAGGCACAGTATAATCTCCGTCTATCAGATCTACGGATAGGCTTGCCCGTCAATAGGCCAGCCAAACGATATGTCATGACGCCGAGCCCAATCAAGAAAATGATTCAATACAATTCTTTCGGAGTCATCATCGCAAAACTGCCACCCATTTCGTGCCCATTGCCCAAGAATTTCCGCACCAAATTGTCGTTCCAAAGGCAAGGCTTCTTCGGGCAATTCTGCCAACCATTGATTAATAGCTCTTCCCATATCAACACCGTCATCGCTGTGTATATATTGCATGGTCATGGGCTGAACTCCTTCGATATCCAAAAGTCGTATTTGGTGAACGCCTTGAATAGCATAGCAAAAACTTGCCAAGATACGTGGCGTTCGACATAATATGACATGATCTGCGTTATTTTGATTCAGTTGAAACAGAATACATCCGAGAGGAGGCATATATTCCTGCCCCCCGTCCATATGGCAAAGTCATATGGTTCTCAGGCTCATTCATCTGTCGATGCAAAAATCGACAGGAGTCATTATACTAAATTACCGGGCGGATATTACACGCGCTTAGTAAAAGCCGATAGAAAAACTAAACATAGTAGGAGGGAAACGAGAAAACGAACGGGCCACACTTCGGATTTGAATGGCTTAGCAACTGTTATACACCAATTCAAATGCTCAAGCGACGCACGATCCGTAATCTCAAAACATCATGCTAAAAACATTATCATTAACAAAATATGCACATGCATGCGTCAAGGTCGAAAAGGATGGCAATACTCTGATTATTGATCCCGGCATGATGACAGCGCCGCCTGGGTTATTGAATACCGCAGACGTCATTCTTATTACCCACGAGCATTGTGATCATTTTGACCAGGAACGAGTGCTCCGCGCCGCAAGGCAAAATGCTACCTTAAAGATATACACCTGTGCCGAAGTTGCTGCTCATCTGAATGGTTTTACGTCACAAGTGCGTATTGTGAAGGACGGTGACAACTTTTGCACTGCGGGATTCGACGTGTCTGTCATTGGCAAAGACCATCATGTCGGACGTACGGACATGCCCTTGGCGGAAAACGTGGGCTTTTTGGTTGACCAAGAGATTTTTCACCCGGGAGACGCCCTGACAGTCTATCCCGTGCCCACCTTGTTATTGCCCAGTCAGGCAGGATGGATGACAGACAAAGAGGTGATAGGGTATCTGCAACGTGTTCATCCCGATAGAGTCTTTCCCATCCATGACGGACGGACAAACGACTGGGGGAGCGAAGAGTTGGAAAATATGTTGAGCGAGGAGGCAGAACGCATCGGAACGAGATTTATGTGGTTGGAACCCGGTGACAAAGTTAATCTGCCGGAGTGCTGCCCATCAATGGACACACTCGGCCTCTTATCGACGATCGAAGGAATTATCGACTGGAAAACGCGTAAAGACCGTACCTTGCGCCATCGCCCAACCAAAAAACCCCGGGATCGCCACGACGATGTTAACCCTTGAAAGAACTGCTCTAGACCACGAGCAATATCCCAGTATTAGGTGTTAGATCACCTTAGATCACTCAGGTCCCGAGACCGACTTCAGCAATTTGAGAAAAAGAGAGCCGCTCGAACCTGTTCCTGTTGGAGATTGCCCGGAATCGATCACGCTGGGAGATCTTCCTGATCTTCAAAAAGTAACGAAAGAAAGATGGGCAGAGAAATTTGGCCGTTTGATCCCAATTTGGCTTAATCTTGAACATCTGTCGAGTGTTGCAGAACATAGCCCTGTTATCCGGATAAGCATGATAAGCATTCGTTAAGGCAAGGGGGCACAAAGATGGCTATCAATGTGTCCCTGTTGCCTATCGGCAACACATTTCTTGAGGACGTTTCTAATCAGACAGCCTCGGCGTATCGTGATATCGGAGAATTGTTTAGAGACATGCAGTGTGATAAATCCTGCTCCTCGTTCATCAGAAAAGCCTACCTGCGCTCCTCTTGCCCTAAGAGACGGAGAGGAGCGTCCATAGCGCAAGCCCCTAGATGCTGACTCTCCCTGGAGTTTGCATTGCCTCCCATTTCTTGATACAGCAAGAGACGACAGGTGTGCCAAGGCACTTCGATTTTTAGATCATGGACAGCGGGCACGATAAATCAAGGGTCAGGGAACCTGTTAAACGACCCATCCCCCGGCGGCGTATCATTCCGCAAATTTTTGTGGCATGAACAAAATCTCCGGTGTAGCAGCCGACGGTGTAACCCAAGAGCCCTACCGCAAAAGGAAACCCTGTCACATCCGCCGCCTTTCAAGAGACCAGATCTGCGCACAAGCCGAGAATGTCGTCCAAGAGGTAAGAGAAGCTGGCATTGAACCAATGACTAAACAATTGGATTTTTGTGATGTTGCCTGTGATGATTAGATTTCGACGCTTTCGCCCGGTTTTAACCGCCGGATGTCGGCACCCAACTTTTCGGCTTCTGCCCTCAGCACACTCTCAAGCACCTGGATCCCCCAGTCGTTAATCAAGCCATCGTGGATGGCGTACGCGCGATTAGGTCTCATTCTTCGGAGATAGGAGATCAAGTCTGGGACCGTCATCCAAGGTGCTTGGCCAGGCACCAGCAGGGTTGATACGTTGAGAACATTCAGTGCATCGCCGGGGTGGAAGACCTCTTCGTCAATCAAAAACCCCACGTTATCAACCGGAGGAACATCGGGATGGCTAAAATGGTGTTTCTCACCGACGACCTTGACAAGGAATCCGGAGACGGAGAAAACATCCCCGTTTTTCACAACCTGCACTCGCTCACCCAGTTGGTGCAGGTGTCGAGCCACCCCGGAACAGGTATAGATCATGAGCTCAGGATCGTCAGCAACGGCTTTAATGAGGCGATCTGCCTCAAAGTGGTCGAAGTGTTCGTGGGTGATGAGAACAGCCTCGGAGCCCTCCAGGATGCCTGGCTCAGGAGTCATCACTCCGGGGTCGATAACGAGACTCCGGATGTCCTTTTCCAGTCGCACGCATGCATGGCCGAACTTGGTGAGTCTCATTTTACGTCTGCCCCCCATTATTGTAAGACGCCTAACCGACACCCTGCGAAGAACAAATGGTCGCCCCCGAGTCTATAGTTCCAATAAGTCTCTGCTTTTGCCATTGTGAAACCCAGGTCGGTAAAGCTGTGATCAAGATCTTAACACAGATTTTTCCATTCACTTGCACGTCGGAGTCGGCCCTGTCACCCTTTATGTGGCCGATTGCTATCCCATAGCGTTCTCGAAAACTTGCCACCATTTCGTCCGGCACCGAAGTATTCCCGTTATACACTGGCCTAGGAATTGGATGATGATAACAATCTCCTAATCGGGTGCCTCTTATACGTCATGAAATGGGGAATTTACCCCCTATCGACAACCATTTTCAAAAAATCGGCCCACCCGGCGAGATATCATGTCCAAGGTCTTGCAAAAAACGCCTTGTCAAATACCAGAAAACCGTGAAGGAGTATATCTCATGGAATTTACGCTGACTCCCCGGGGACCCTACGGATTCGGACTTGTTCTGGCCTATCTGCGCTCCTCACCCTCAAGAGTTGTCGAGCATATCACCGCCCGGGGATTTTGCCGTGCCTTAGCGATTGGGCCGGGAGTGGTGGTAAAGGTAGAACGGGAAAACCTCTCAGCATCCACCGATCCTTTACACATCACCCTCTGGGCAAAGTATCTGACTCCCTCTCTTGTTAATCAGGTGCGTCAACACCTTAGAAGGATGTTAACCTTGGACGTTGACGGCATCCTTTTTGAAGATCATATGCTTCGCCATGATCCCCAGTTAGGTCGGTATAGCGCCCATTATAGGGGATTTCGCCCCATATTATTGGGATCGCCATGGGAAGCCTTTCTCTGGGCGGTATTGGAGCAAGATATTGGAGCAAAAGGGGCGGAAACCATCAAATCTCTCGTCAGAGTAGGAGGCGAACATCTGATAGTCCATGATCAGATATACAACCTCCCGCCCACTCCCACTTGGTTCCTTCAAAAGCAAACAGCGACGCTCCTCTCTACCGGCATGACCCACACCAAGGCCATGGCGAGGATGGGCAACACACTTATTATGGCTTCAAATTCAGGCTGAGGCCATGATCCATCAAGCAAATACAATTTTACCCCGGGGGGAATAGCTGATGATCACCGAACGAACGGAACACACGCTTACTGGGTTCACGACGGTTGGCTTGCTAATCGGGATGATCATGCTCAGTGCCAACATTCCCGCACCGCTCTATAGCGTCTATGCCAACCGTTTTCATTTCGGGCCTGCAACACTCACCATGATATTTGCCACATATGTCGTTTTCTTGATTCCCTCTCTTCTATTTTGGGGACAATGGTCCGATTTAAAGGGGCGCCACCTACCCATTGGAGGTGGCATCCTCCTCGCCATCTTGGGTACCGTGGTTTTTTTGGTGGCCCACGGGATTCCCCTTCTCTTTTTAGCACGGGCTCTCCAAGGCCTTGCCGCCGGGATGCTCTCCGGTCCGGCAACAGCTCTGTTGACAGAACTGGATCCGTCAAGGCGAAAGGCCCCTTTAGTGGCGGGAATAGCCACTGTGGGAGGAACGGCCACAGGCCCTCTTTTGGGCGGGGTTATCGCCGAAATTGCCCCCTGGCCCCTACACCTGGTCTATGCTCTGTCCTTGGTGGGATTGGTGGGCTCGGGACTCGCGTTTCGCTTGGTGCCGGAGACTCGTTTGCGTCAAGTCGGCACATTTTACTGGCACCGTCCTCGCATTCCCGTCGAGATTCGAAGGGTGTTTTGGCTGGCAGGCGGAACCGCTTTTGTCGTCTGGTCCGTCACCGCCTTCTTTATGTCCTTGGCACCAACTTACGTGGAAACCTTACTCCATGTCACCAACCTTGCCGTAGCCGGCGGGGTGGTATTCCTCATGCTTGTTTCCGCCTTTGTCACGCAACTCATCGCACGACGCTCTCGCCCCGACAAGCTCATGGTTACCGGACTCGCGCTCACCTTCATGGCCCTGATGATCTTGCTCCTTGCGGTGCCCTCACAAAATTTGATCCTCCTGGTGGCAAGCACCGTCTTAGCGGGTATCGGACAAGGAATGGCATTTCTCGGAAGCCAGACAACCATCACACAGGCTGCCCCGAACGCGATGAAGGCCGATGTGATTTCGAACTTCTATGTGATTATTTATGTCGGAGTTGGAGCTCCTATCATTCTCGTGGGTCTCGCGGCCCAACGATTCGGCCTTTATCATACCATGATGGGGTATACTGTCTTTGTGGGTATCTTAGTTATAGGCTTTTGTGCCGGACTGCTTCGCCATCATAAGGACCGCCGATCGACTTTGCCCCTTAAAGCTCCAAAGAGAGGAACACGACCGTGAGTGATCATGATCCCCAATTACATCGGATTGCCGGGTTGATCGGA
Source organism: Bacillota bacterium (assembly GCA_021821465.1). Classification (GTDB taxonomy): domain Bacteria; phylum Bacillota; class Sulfobacillia; order Sulfobacillales; family Sulfobacillaceae; genus Sulfobacillus. Next base: position 1,044 of record JAKACM010000092.1, on the reverse strand, counting down.
GAGCCGTCACGATCCACTATGCTCTTGAGCTTAATGGGTGGTCAACAATTGACCGCGGGCGATTTAGCCAAGCGCTCTCACATTGCCCCTGCCACCGCCAGTGAGCACCTAAAAAAACTGGTGGCGGGGGGATTGGTTCGTGTTTTGGTCCACGGTCGGCATCGCTACTACCGGTTGGCAAGTTCGGAAGTCGCATCCATGTTGGAAGGAATCATGGCCTTGGCTCCGCCAAATCCTGTGCGGTCGTTGCGGGAATCCACTATGACCAAACAGCTCCATCTGGCAAGAACCTGCTATGATCATCTAGCAGGATCCATAGGAATGACGATCACGGAGGCCATGCTCAAAAATGGCTGGCTCATTACAGATCCCGCAACGGAAATGCTGGCGATCACAAACCAGGGCCATCAACAATTTGCAACATGGAAACTGCCTTTGGAACCTAACCGACAACGACCGATGATTCGGTCGTGTCTGGATTGGAGCGAGCGTCGGTACCATGTTGCCGGACAGTTAGGAGCTGTGATTGCTCAACGATTTTTCACAGAAGGATGGATTGTGCGAGGAGGAAGCGGTCGAGTCGTTCAGGTGATGGAATCCGGGGTGGGTGCCCTGAAATCTTGGTTCGGGGTTTCCTGGCCTCCTGCCATAGAACCCCAAAAGAGTCACTACCCTAGCTAGTTCACTTCCCTGAAAAAGACCTCTGCCTCTTTCTTTTCCCAGCTTTTTTTGCAAAACACAACTCCAGGTCCGTGAGACACTTGCGAAAAGCTATGGTGTTTCGCAAGGTTTGCACGGGTTTCGGTCATCGCTGTCGAGTCTTTGTTGTCCTTCTTACCCTGGGAAGCATACGAAATGGTGCCGTTCTACTTACGATGCACGGATGATAACGACTGTCAACGGCCAAGGGCATCAGGGCCAGGGTTTCGGCATAGTTCCGCTAAGCCGCACGGTGAGCGCATTGCATAGGGGGTGGACAAATTCTCCCCGATGGGATATCATGGCGGCATGAAGACATTATCGACTGTTGCATCCTTTTCGCTG
>JAKACM010000091.1 GCA_021821465.1 Bacillota bacterium | reverse complement strand
ACAGGACGCAAGGTGGATGATGCGACATTTCACGCCCTCCATATCGAACGATATCCCTTCCATGGGGAGTGGAATTACATCATTAAACCCGACTCGCAAACATAAAAGTTATTTCTACGTGCTGCCTTTCCGGACCATTAGTCGGAGTCTGATTTCACACGCCGTCCAGGTGATGGTTCGGGCTCAGGTGGCGGGATATATTCCGCTACCCTCCAAATTGCAGAATCACAAAATCTGACTCCGATCCTCGTTGGAAAGCGGATATCGGCTGGCTGGGTTGCTTTACAGGGACGGATATTCTGGGACCAAGAGACTCCGTCCCCCAAGATCCGGCCTTACCGCATATACCAATTTTATGTGGCCTGCTTAATCTATTAAATTCCCGTGTTGCACAACCCGCTTTACGTGAAACAAGGCTTGGATATCAACAAGAGGATTCCCTTGTACCGCTACCATATCTGCATAGGATCCGACTGTTATCTTCCCGTTTATTCCGTCAATTCCCAATGCCTCGGCAGACATAGCTGTAGCAGCGGAAAGTGCCTCAAGGGGTGTTAAGCCACAGTCCACTAGCATGGCCACTTCCTGAGGGAGTGGACTATGAGGATGTAACGGGGAACCGGCATCCGTTCCTCCGGCGATCTTAACGCCGTAGCGTTTCGCCCGCCTGACCGATTCCCACGTGGCATCTGCGACCCATCGGCTTTTCTCCAGCACATAGTCGGGAATGCCGCTGCGTTCTCCCGATCGGGCCATCTGGGTGAATACTGACACGGTGGGCACATAATAAGTCCCCCGTTCCGCCATTAGAGCCGCCGTATCATCGTCTAAGAAACAGCCATGCTCAATGGTGTCGACTCCCGCCAATACTGCGTTTTTAATGCCTTCTCGACCCTCAGCGTGAGCCGCCACTCGAAGGCCACGTTTGTGTGCTTCCACTACTGCGGCGGCCATTTCGTCCACGTTAAGCTGGGATTGGCCAGGCTTTTCACCCTCGGTGTACACTCCTCCCGTCGCCATCACCTTAATCACTTCAGCGCCTTCTTTAATTGCTTGGCGCACGGCTTTACGCACTCCATCGACGCCATCAGCTTCGCGGCCAAAGCTCCATCCGTGCCCTCCTGTCATCATAATGGCTGGACCGGCAGCCACAATGTAGGGCGCTGTAATTAGGCGGAGTCTCTGCGCCTGTGCCAGATCCTGAGGTACTCCGTACGGACCGCCGACATCTCGTACCGTAGTCACACCATCTAAAAGGGTTTGACGGGCGTGATTAACGGCCCGCATTGTCATCAGGTTGGAAGATTCCGTCTCCGCCTTCCCGCGAGGATGAGCTGAACCATCCCACACCAAGTGCACATGCAAATCAATGAGGCCAGGCAAAAGGGTGGCGTCATCGCCAAAATTTATCGGATCCGCGGCTGACCTGGGCGTGCCAGCGTCAACCGCCTTTACCCGACCTTCTCCATCAACGACAACATAGGCGTTTTTGATGATAACGTCGTCACCGCACCATATTTGTCCGGCTCGAAAAATTCGTTCGTTCGACATATCGAAGATTCCCCTTTCCCCTTCAAGTCTTAAGCTGTAGTTCTTCGGCCGTAATACTCTCTAAGGTTTTGGACCGCGTATTTATTCCCAGCCAAGCTACCACGATAACCCCTACCGCAAGGACTACAGTACTCACCGCAAAGACCCCGCTAAACCCAATACGCGCATACGTAAAACCAATAATGAGTGGGGCCAAAATGCCCCCTACGCGACCGACCGCTGAGGCTACACCCATTCCTGTGGTTCGGTACGATGTGGGATAGACTTCTGGTGTGTAGGCATAGATGCCCGCATAACTGCCATTCATGAAGAATGATAAACAAAACCCAAAACCCACGACCGCGGCGTTGGAGTGGAATAATGCCATCAAGAGGGCAGAAACCGCTCCCAAAGCCATGTAGAGCACGATGGTATACTTCCGCCCTAATCGTTCATTCAGCCAAGCCGCTGAGTAGTAACCCGGAATCTGGGCTAGGTAAATGACGATGGAGTAGCCGAAACTTTTGGTAATAGTCAACCCCGACTTCACCAATAGTGTGGGAATCCATGTAAAGAAGCCGTAGTAGGCGAATGTAATGGCAAACCACAGCACCCACATCATCATGGTAGTGCGAGCTACTCGTTTGAGCCATAGTGACGCCAGATTGCTCTTGAAGGTTCCACCTATGGCGACGGTAGCTTGTGACGACACGATACGTTCCACGGGTGGGAGTGGTCGACCGGTGGCTTGCGCCACGGTACGTTCCAACTGCTCGATCACGGCAACGGCGTCTGGGACGCGATTGCGTATCAATAACCATCGAGGTGATTCCGGGAGTCCGCGCCGCCACCAGATAAGTAGCAGCACCGGTAAAGCGGTAATAATAATTACCCACCGCCACCCGAGAGGAGATGTCGGGATGAGAAAATAACCTAATAGCGCGGCAAAAACAAACCCGAATGAGAAAAATCCTGCTAACGCTCCCACGTATCGGCCACGGACCTTGCTGTTAATAAACTCGGACAGATATGGAGCAATAATGGCGCTTTGGGCTCCCGTACCGATGCCGGCAAGAACGCGAAAGACAAAGAAGAATTGCCAATTACCCGCAAACGCGCTAATTAGCGTCGCTATGCTATAAAATCCTAGTGACCACACAATGATCGTTCGGCGACCGATCAAGTCGCCCAGAGTACCGGATAAAAAAGCACCCACAAGATACCCAATCAACAATGCGCTACCCAAAAGGCCTATTTCTCCGTTAGTCAAGTGAAAGGGTTTAATGATCGCAGCCAACACAAAGGCGATGACCGCACCATCCATCGCATCAAATGTATACCCGAGTCCTCCCATGAAAAGCAAACGGATTTGTACGCGGCTCATCGGGAGTCGCTCAAGCCGGTTTAGCAAGTCATCCATCTCTATCCCCCTCATAACTAGTACTCTTAAGACCGCAGAAATTTTCCTATTATCTCGAAGACGATCCTGGGACCACTATACGCACGGGTCAACTCAGATAATTATGTATAATCAGATTTTAAATGGGATTGAAGTTCCCGTCTAATATCGTATCGGTATATAATAATATACAGAATGTATTTGTGGGGTGGGGTGAGGTAGATAGAACTTCGTCACCTTCGCTATTTTGTAGCGGTTGCCGAGCAACTCAATTTTGGGAGGGCGGCAGCTTTGCTTAATTTATCACAGCCTCCCTTAAGCAAACAAATAAAGGATTTGGAAATTGAAGTCGGCGCTACCCTGTTCTCGCGCACGAAACGACGAGTGGAACTAACGTTCGCCGGTCACGAATTTTTACTGTATGCCAAAGATATTTTGCAAATGGCGGACGAAGCGCGAGCCAGGATCCGAAAGATCAGTACTGGCGACATTGGCACGCTGGCGATCGCCTTTACGGGCACTACCATTTTCGATTTGCAAACTATCGTTCACATGTTCAAGCAATTACATCCCGGTGTAGAAATAATTCTGCGCCGCATGGTTACGACTGATCAACGAAATAGTTTAAAAGATCGATCTATTGCAGTCGGCCATTTGATTCTTCCGTTGCCTGATAGCAGTTTGGATTTTCTTCCGATACGCTTGGACCCGTTTGTTATTGCGTTACCCTCGAAACACCCCGTTGCTCAAAACTCCGAACCTGTTCGCATTTCCAGTCTCTCGCAGGAAAATTTTATTATCACACCACGACACGCGGGCACGAGCTACCACGACGCTGTGATGTCACTTTGTCTACAAAGTGGTTTCGCTCCTCGCATCAGTCTTGAAATAGACTACATTGAATCCATTCCCGCATTCATCTCCCTGGGAATGGGCGTCTCGTTGGTTCCCCGATCACTGACCAATCTTAAAATCGAAGGTGTTGTGTACAAAACGATTGACGTCGAAAAACCTGTGATAATAGAAACCGCGTTAGCGTGGCGCACGGACGATCGATCCGCTGTCGTCCGTGCCTTCGTTGAATGCGCCCATCGCTATGGGCCCTCCATCCATTGATCTACCTAATTTTAAGTCCCATATTTGCCACCTAAAAAATGGCAAATAGACAGATTGTAATCAGAGTATTAGCTCAAATGAATTTTTCAACATACCTATCCTGCCCGCGGATAATCATTACCAATTGGAACGCCTTGTTGACCAATCGAAATTTGAAGGTCGATAGAAGGGGACTACTTCGTGTGGCATTGGCTTTGGTCCGGTACTTGTCGTAAAGTCTGCGAAAGAGTCATCATGCACATAGAGAATTGGGCTTACGAGAGCAAATGCCACCGCAAGGGTATGCCCCTTTTGGTGTGGGAGCATATGGAATGCGATCCCGGGATGGAGGCGCTGACGATCTATTGGCTAATCGGTGTCACCACTGTACCCCACAAGGTACTCGCAGCTAAAGATTTGTGACCGCTAGCGGAACTTTTCTAGTTAGCGGTCAAGAAAAGTGAAAACCCCTTGCGTAGCAAGGGGTTACGGGATCTTTCCGGTATTATATACGAATTCTGGGAGAGTGGGGAGACGAATGGCCCCATGACCCGGGAGTGGTTGTTGACGGGGAGTCCGATCCGTCACCACCAATTGAGGCGCCATCTTCGTCTGAGGTGGGTAAACCCACAGGACTTCTTGAATCGCTGTGAGTTCTTTGAGCCAGGTTGGCAAGCTGAGACCCAGGCCGGCTCGGACAGATTCTCGCCGTAAAAGATGAGCCAGGGTCACGGCTAACACGCCAATGAAGCCATGCACCCGAATTTTCTGATCGGTCCCATGACATGGTGGCTGCCCATGCAGCCACGCGGCTTGCTTGCGATCGCGAATGGTGGATTCCCCAGGCCAGGCATTGCGATAGGCCGTGATCATGTCGACCGTAGACCAGGTCGCTTGATCGGTAAAGAGGAGAGTTTTGCCCCAATGGATCTGCCCCCACGGCATCAACGCCTGATGGTCAATGCGGTACGTGAAGGTCAGGCCCTCTTCCGTTTCATGGATTTCCGTATGAACCCTATGAACCCCATCGCGGACGGGAGGGGTAAAAGTAGCCATGGGCAACTCCTCCTGCATCAATTGGTGAATAATACCGGAGTTCGCCATGCACGCGAAAACTCCTTTACGAAAGGACCCTAAAATAAAATTTTTTTCGGCCAAACAGGGGTTAATGGGGTCAAGACTTTTTGTATAATACAGAAATTTGAGACACCACAAGACTTTGAGGCCATTTTGGGCGCATAACTCGGAAACTTCTGCTAGAGTTGGGTCAGACACGGGGATCACCCGAAAAATGGGAACTGATGTGAGTAATGAATAGTACCATTTCAGGGGGATTTTCTCCTGAGAGCATCCCGATTCTTTCCTTACGAGACTACTACCCTAGCAGGAGTTTCCGAGTTAGTGCTAGCCGAAGGCGTGAAAGCTAAGTGGAACAACAATTTAACGATTTTGTGCGTATTATACAACTGATCATCGTTCAAGCCGATGGCGCGAGTGACGGGAAGACCGTCGCAACACTCCCAAATCCGTGTCCCATGCGGAATTCGCTGGTTCGAAAGCGGTGATCCCGAATTGCACATCACCCCGCAAGATACTGTAAGTAGGAAACCCCTGCTAGGTCGTCATTTTATCATCCAATTCTTTCTGACGTTCGGGATATCCTTCCATGAGTACCTTGGTATCTGCTTGACGAACTGTGATACCCTTCTTTTGCATGATTTGAAGAGTCTCGATTGGAGAAAGGGTGTCGGTAATTATTATTGACACGCGAGACAAAGGGCAAAATCCTGCAACCGATACCACACCGATCTTGGTATGGTCAACTAACGCGACAATCTGTCCCACTTGCTCAATCATATAGTTTTTCAACTCCACTTCTTCTAGATTGAAATCTGTTAATCCATGTTGTATGTCAATGCCGCGGGCCGAGACGAATGCCTTGTTAATGTGAACTTTAGCAAATAATCCCGAACCGATAAGTCCTCCGATGGCATTGCCACTGCGCACTAGTCCACCCACGACAAAAACGCGGATTTTTTCGTTTTCTGATAGCAATGCAGCCGTCCGAATTCCATTGGTCACAACCGTTAATTGGAATGTCGTATGACGTAAAAGGCTTGCTAATTGGTAACAGGTCGAACTGGCATCCAGCAAAATTGAATCATGATCTTGAATGAGATCGAGCGCTGTTTGGGCGATAGCCTCCTTTTCTATCTGCTGGAATTGGGCTCTGGCCATAAAATCCATTTCTCTAGGGGTGCTGTTGTGATTCATCGGCACGGCACCTCCGTGTACGCGTTTGAGTAAACCGGACTCTTCTAAAACATCTAGGTCTTTGCGGACGGTGGCTTCCGAGACATTGAGCTGTGCCGCTAGCTTAGAGACGTATACGCGGTGTTTGGCGGAAAGTTGTTGCATGATAAGATCTTGTCGTAATGGCTTGTGCATAAGTCCACCCCTTTATCAACAATAAGTATCGAATAACATCTTGTTGCTTTCGAATGAAATTGTCCTATTCGTTATTTTATTTTCGAATAAGAACGAAAACGTTGACAAAACAAAACTGTAAATCGATAATATCAAATAGATAATATCATGTATTGAGCAAAAAGCTATTGGATTCACAAGGATTTCCTTGTGAATGAAAGGAGACAGTGAGATTGGTGCTTACTATGTTTTCTGTTAAAGGCAAAGTCGCGCTGGTTACGGGAGCGGCCCAAGGGTTGGGCGAAAGCATGATTCGGTTGCTCAGTGAGGCGGGTGCCCACGTTATTGCTTGCGACATCAATGAGGCCGGGATTAACCGAGTTGCAGCGCAGATTCATACGGACTTTCCTGACGCATCATGTGAACCCATAAAGGCCAATGTAACAGACAACGCCGACGTGGCCCGCCTGATGGACTACATTGCTCATCATTATGGTCAGTTGGACATTTGCATTAATAATGCGGGTGTTCTCGAGAGAGGTCCGATCGAAGACATGTCTTTGCAAGCCTGGACTCGAGTTATGGACGTGAATGTCACAGGGGTATTTCTGGTGTCGAAATACGCAGCACAACTGATGATCGAACATCAGCGAGGAGGGTCGATTATCAACATGTCGTCTATGTCTGCCCAGGTCGTTAATGTCCCCATGAAACAAGCGGCATACAACGTCTCCAAAGCTGCCGTATCTATGTTCACTAAGTCCTGTGCGGTTGAGTGGGCTCCTTATGGAATTCGGGTTAATGCATTGGCGCCGGGTTATATTCGTACGGCGATGACGGGGCCTGATTTTGAGGCGGGGGGCCAATTTGAACCATTGTTAGATTGGATTCCCCTTAAACGATTGGGTGAGCCTGCCGATTTAGGCGGGGCCACCCTGTGGCTGGCGTCGGATGCATCCAAGTATGTAACGGGCTCTATTGTTGCTATTGACGGCGGCTATACATTGATTTAACCGTTGGTGGCATGTGGTTAATCCCTTGTAAGGAGTGACGCTTACACTCATGATCTTACGATGCAAAAACGTCAATAAAGCTTTCGAAAGCGTGCCGATATTAACAGACATTACCATGGATTTTCCCGACGGGTCAGTTACCGTGCTGGCTGGCGAAAACGGGGCCGGCAAATCTACCCTCTTAAAAATTATTGCCGGAGATCTAATGCCTGATACTGGTGCAGTCATGATCGGAAACAGTCCCACTTCGAACCAAGAGCGGATTCGCAGGGTATCTATCGTCCCTCAAGAATTGAGCCCCGTGCCTGATATGCAGGTTTACGAAAACATTTTTCTCGGCCGGGAATATCGAACACGCTGGGGATTGTTGGCGCGATCGTCTATGATCCGAGAATCAGCCAAGTTGCTGGAGGCCTTTCATGTTTCGATGTCCCCTACCAATTGGGTACGCAATCTCTCCATTGCCCAAATGCAACTGTTAGAAATCGTGAAAGCTATCAGCAGGGAAACAAGGATATTATTGATGGACGAGCCCACGTCCTCCATTGGCGAACAAGAGTGGCACACGTTACAAAGGGTAATTATCAATCTGAGAGATGAAGGACATTGCATTATCTATACGACACATAAAATGGACGAAATTTTCGAAATTGGCGATCGGGTTGCCGTATTACGCGATGGACGCTTGATGTCCGTAGACGGAGTGGAAACTTTTTCACCAGAACGCGTGATTTTTGAAATGGTGGGGAGGAAATTAGAAAATTTGTTTCCAACCAAAGTTTCTGCGATACGTGCAGATTCGGCCCTCAGCCTTCAAGACTTTCGTGTAAAAGGACTTCCAAAGGCGTTTGAACTGCAGGTGCGTCAAGGGGAAATTGTTGGATTGGCTGGATTAGTTGGAGCAGGTCGAACCGCCTTTTTAGAGGGTCTCTTTGGCTTAAGACCGAGTGTCGGAAAGGTTCAATTGGGACGTCAAGTAATGCGGCATCCTTTGCCCCGGGAGATGATAGCCCGTGGTGTAGCGTATGTTCCTGAAGACCGCAAGGCGGCCGGAATAGTGCCCTGGATGTCGTGGATTGACAATGCCGCCTTGCCGTTCATGTCTGAACTCAGTAAAGGTGGGCTTGTACGTCACTCCGAAATCCGTGAAGTCGTTGAGGAGACGGTTGCGGATATCCGTATTCATGCATTGTCGTCGTCACAACCTATCATCCATTTGAGTGGGGGCAATCAGCAGAAGGTTTTAATTGCACGGTGGTTACTCCTCAAACAGCTATCCGTGCTCTTGTTAGACGAGCCAACGAGAGGAATTGACGTGGGAGCGCGGTCAGACGTTTACACGATCATTCAAAAACTTGTGTTGCAAGGGGTAGGGGTCGTGGTTGCGTCTTCCGACCTTTCTGAATTGATGAACATCTCGGATAAAATCATAGTTTTTAGAGAGGGACAGATCGTGGGGCAATTCGATCGGGAGTTCTTTAATCAAGAAGACATTATCAAGTTAGCCGTGGGGGAAGGAGGAGTGCCTGTTGTTGCGAACGAAGGATGAGTCACCGGTATTTACGGCAAAACGGATTCACATTCCTCGAATCTCATACCTCAAAAGAGTTGTCCAACAATATCCTCTAGCTTTTATCTTGTTAGTTTTCATGATAGTGGTTTCGGTCCTCAATGGGAGCTTTTTTACGCTAAGTAATTTTTTGGTGATTTTGCTGCAAGTGGCTGTGTATTCTTTGCTAGCCTTGGGAGAATTTCTGACGATCCTGACTGGTGGCATTGATCTGTCTATTGGCAGCATTGTGGGACTCGCTGGGGTTGTGGGGGCTCTATTGGCATCGCACAGTGGGACAGGGTGGCTCTTGATCGCGGTGGGCGGGGCTCTTCTGGCGGGATTAATTGTTGGCAGCATTAACGGCCTTCTTGTTGCGTGGGTCAAAATGCCCCCTTTTATTGTCACCTTGGGAACAATGACGTCGGCTTTAGGATTCGCGTATGTGTTAAGTGGTGGACAGCCCATCTCCAACGTTAGTAATAACTTTTTGGCTATCGGCGGCGGGAGTTTATGGCACGTGCCGTATCCGATTTTTATCATGATTGTTGTGCTGGGCGTCTTTTATGGACTTTTGCGACACACGACGTTTGGGACTCACGTTTACGCTACGGGAGGGAATGATAAGGCGGCCCGTATTGCGGGGATTAAAACCTCGCGTATTTTATATGCCGTATATGCCTTAAGTGGATTGCTAGCGGGTTTGGCCGGGGTGATTCTTGCATCACAAGTGACTTCCGGAATTGCAACCAATGGTGCGGGCTACGAACTAGATGCGATTGCCGCGGTCGTCATTGGTGGAACCAGTTTAATGGGAGGCAGAGGCACATTTGTGGGAATGGTGATCGGATTTCTGATGCTCAGTGTCTTAAGTAACGGTCTATATATTTTGAATGTCTCACCATTCTATATTGATGTCATTACTGGATTTCTCATTATTGTGGCGGTGGCAGCCGATGCCTACGTGACGCGAATACGTTCGACGTTGTGATGTGTAGGGCAGGACAGGCACATGGATCAGTGACAAACACGACACACCAGTTTAGAGAGGAGAACGATCAATGATGAAGAAAGTATGGGCATCGGTTTTAAGTGTCGGCGTATTGACGAGTTTGGCGGGATGTGGCACTCAGGCGGCTACTGCCGATAAAACACCGACGATTGGTTTCACGGTGTACGGGATGAGTTCGTGGGTGAGTTGGGGGCAACAAGGGGTCACTCAATTGGCCAAACAGGAGCACGTGAAAGTCGAATGGGACAGTGCGTCGAACAATATCGCCAATCAGGTGTCGCAAATGGAAACGTTCATTAGCCAGCATGTTAGTGCCATTGTCGTGGACCCAGTGAGTTCGAGTGCCTTGGCGCCCCAAATCCACCAAGCCGAGAAAGCAGGTATTCCGGTTTTTGGGCTTAATGTGCGATTTTATTCCAGCAATCCGGCGAAAAAGTATATCACAGGGTATGTGGGGCCCAATGATGTTTTAGCGGGCGAGCATGATATGGAGGCTATGGCTCAGGCGCTTCACGGACATGGGAATATCGTGATTCTTCAAGGCCCAATCGGCCAGTCCGCAACAAAAGACCGTACAAATGGCATAAACACAGTTCTGAAGCATTACCCGGGGATCCACGTGTTGGCCCAGCAACCGGCCAACTGGAGTCGGTCCCAAGCGTATCCCATTATGTTGGATTGGATATCCCGGTACAACACAAAGATTAATGGCGTGGTGTCTGAGAACGACGATATGGCTATAGGGGCGATTAGGGCGATGCAACAAAAGGGATTTCCGCATATTCCGGTGGTTGGAAGTGATGGGATTGCTAGTGGTATGAAAGAAATTATGGCGGGGCGTGAACTTCAAAGCAACCTGCAAAACGCACCGCTGCAAATGGGAGAAGCCCTTACGGAGGCCGTAGATTACTTGACAACGCATCGGGTGGTGAAAAAGTCCATTTACATTCCATGTCCCATCGTTACCCAAAATAATGTCAGGAAAATTTATAACCAGATATATATGCATCCCCACAATTTCTTGCAGAAGACTTTGTATCCGTTAGTCAAATACGACCTCAAGACTCATCAATATGGAAACGAATTTCTGCCGACAAGTTCATAAGCGTGGGTCGGACCTCTTGGTATACGCAAGCATGACCCCAGATGACGGGCTACGGGAAGCATCAATCTCGTAGATATTGATAGTGCAGCAGATCCTGGTGCTGGGAAACTACCGCTTTTGAGATGGAGGTATGGAAATGCGCGTGGCGCTTGGGAGTGACGATGCAGGATTTCCCATTAAGCGGGTTGTTTTTGATTTCTTATGTGAATTAGGGGTGGTCGTGGTAGATTTTGGCGTGCAAGACGGACAATCTGCCGATTATCCCGATGTCGCCTTCCCGGTTGCGGAGGCGGTGTTGCACGGCGATTACGACCGCGGCATTCTTGTTTGTGGCACGGGTATCGGGATGTCGATTGCCGCGAATAAAGTCCCGGGAATTCGGGCGGCGCTGTGTCATGATGTCTATTCGGCCGAACGAGCACGCAAGAGTAATAATGCGCAAATTTTGACAATGGGATCGCGAGTTATCGGACCAGAAACCGCGAAAACCATTGTCAAAGCATGGCTGACCAGTGAATTCGAAAACGGCGGATCGGCCCGCAAGGTACGAAAAATCATGGTCGGCGAGAAAAGGTTGAGCCCTAAAAAGGAGAATTCTTATGAAAAAACTCCTCGACGTTCCTGACCGCGTCGTCGAAGATATGCTGGAGGGGATTTGTGTTGCCTATCCCAAACGCTATCGATTAGTGGGTCCACGGGCACTGGTGCGCTCGTCAACCCAGGAACGGAAGGTGGGAATCGTCATTGGCGGGGGGTCTGGGCACGAGCCGGCGTTCTGGGGGTATGTCGGGCATGGTTTAGCCGATGGGGTTGCTCTGGGCAATGTGTTTGCATCACCAGCTCCGGATCCCATTGTGGATGCAGCGCGTGCTGTAAACAGAGGAGCAGGAATATTGTTAATCTACGGGAACTATGCCGGGGATTGTATGAACTTTGAAATGGCTGCCGAAATTCTCGCCAGTGATGGAATTGATGTGCAAAGGGTTATCGTGAGGGATGATGTCGCATCGGCACCCCGTGAGCAGCGCAATCTGCGGAGGGGGATTGCGGGAGAAATCCTGGTCTACAAGATTGCAGGTGCTTTGGCCATGAGTGGGCATTCGCTTACAGACATCACGGAGTGGACGCAAGAAGCGGCTGATCGGTGTTTTTCCATCGGAGTAGCCTGGAGTCCTTGTATACTGCCCCAAACAGGTCAACCGAGCTTTGAGATTGGCGACAATGAGATGGAAATCGGATTAGGGGTTCATGGCGAACCGGGAATAAAACGGCAGTCCATGTTATCCGCGAAAGAGGTGGCCGTGCTGATGACCGAACAGCTATTCGCTGAAATTCGGCGCCCTGCAGGTCGTTTGGCAGTTCTGGTCAATGGATTGGGATCGACGTCACAGATGGAGTTGCATATTTTGTATAAGTCGATTGCCGCCGAGTTAGAGCGACGTGGTGCCACTGTCGTCAACGTGCTGATCGGGAACTATATTACCTCTCAAGAAATGGGGGGCTGCTCACTCACTCTCTTGGAACTGGACCCGGGTAGAGAAAAGGCTTTAAATCGTGAATGCGAGGCCATTGGTTGGACCCAACGTACGATGAATTGAAACATTGTGCATAGGAGGACATTCAAGAATGTCTATTACCGGAAAGGACCTAAAAGGACTGTTTAAACTCTTGTCACAGCGAATGCAGGAAGGGCGCAATGAGTTGTCGGCATTGGATCGTGCTATAGGCGACGGAGATCACGGGGTGACGATGGCCGTCGGATGGACTGCCGTATGCGACGCCCTTGAATCACTAAAGGATCCGAACATAGCGTCAGTCTTTCGCACTGCCGGAACCTCTTTCCTAAGAGCTGTGGGTGCGACGGTCGGCCCTCTCTATGCGACCGGCCTATTCGATATGGCTGTTTGGTGCAACGATAGGACCAGACTGGATGGGGATGATGTCGTACCCTTATTCGAAGTTTTTATTGGGGGCTTGACACGACGGGGCCATGCCGAGGTGGGGCAAAAAACCATGATGGATACTTGGATTCCAGCGTACAAAGCCTTGTATGACGTGTGGTCACTGGACCCAAAAGGGGCCGTTCAAGTCGCACTTGAGGCTGCGGAAGTGGGATGTCTATCGACACAAGATATGCTTGCGGTACAGGGCCGAGCAGGCCGTCTGGGGGAACGGAGTCGGGGCCATCAAGATCCCGGCGCGCGTTCTGCTCTTATGCTCTTTGAGACTACCGTGTATTGGCTTCAGCTAAGCCCGGAACAGAGGGACTATGGTCTTTGACTTTGAGCAACGTTAGAATCCCGAGGGGGAAAGGAATATGAGAGCAAGATCCCGGCACATTTTGATAGGGTGCGATATTGGCACGAGTGGCACCAAGGCAGCCGCGGTGGACGAAGACGGAACTATTCTGGCTTCTCATTATAAGGAATATGCGCTAAGCGTGCCGCGGCCCGGATGGGCCGAGCATCATCCCGATGTCTATTGGTCTGCTGTGGTGATGACGATTAGTGCCATTCTGGAAACAGCAAAAATACATCCAAAGGCCGTAGCAGGCATTAGCATATCAGGTTTGTCGCCTGCCTGTATCCTTGTGGACGAGCAAGGGAATCCCTTAACCTCCGCACATATTTGGATGGATCGGCGGGGAATGGCGGAAAGTGAATGGATTAGTCATCAGGTGGGAACGTCAAGAATTCAGGAATTAACGGGCAATGGTGTTGACCCATACTACGGGATCGTCAAACTGCTTTGGGAAGCCCGCCACCGTCCCGAAGTGTATCGCAGGACGTTTAAAACGTTAAGCCCGTCGGGATTTGCCGTGTTAAAATTAACGGGTCATTGTACCATGGATTACTCCAACGCGTCGGTTATGGGCATTGCTTTTGATATCCAGAGGCGACGTTGGGATGCGGGCATAATAGACGAACTCGATCTCGATCAAGGCAAGTTGCCGGATTTATTCTCTTGCGATAGGGTTGTTGGTGAGGTCACGAAGGATGCGGCCGAGGCGACAGGTCTGGCAAGCGGAACGCCAGTGGTGGCGGGGACAGTGGATTGCAACGCGGCCTGGCTCGCCTCAGGCGCCGTAAACCCAGGCGATTCGTCCTTGGTGATGGGAACGGCAGGGATTTTTGGTGTGGTGCATCGCGAACCGAATTTCGCCGATGGTATGATGACCATCGTACACACGGCCAATTCGAATAAACTATATACAACTGTTGCGGCTATTGTTTCTTGCGGCAGTATTCTCCGATACTTTCGGGACGAGTTTGGACATGTAGAAAAAACTATGGCAGAGATCACGGGGACAAATCCGTACGATGCGTTAACCCGGGAGGCTGGCCGGGTTCGCGCTGGCGCGGACGGACTTGTTGTGCTCCCATACTTTATGGGAGAGCGGACACCGGTTTGGGATCCCGTAGCGAGAGGGGTGATGGTTGGATGGTCGCTGGCACACTCGCGGCACCACATAATAAGGGCTCTCATGGAGGCTCCTGCCTATGCCATCCGCGATAATGTCGAACGAATGGAGCGAAGCGGAATTGTGATTGGGGAACCAGTGACCATGTCCGAAGGTGGCGCGGCCAGTGCATTATGGCGTCAGATTATGGTCGATGTGCTGGGGCGCGAGGCCGAGTTCAGCGGCTCTTTTGGGGGGGCTCCGGTTGGTAATGCAATAAACGCCGGTGTGGGTGTCGGCCTATTTCCAGATTATAATATGGTGCATCGTTGGGATCGTGGGCGCCTGCTGATTCAACCCAACGAAGCTGTGCAAGATGTGTATGATCGTCAATTTCGCATTTATCAAGAGATTTATCCTCGGCTTCAGAGCCTATTTCCTCCATTATCAGATGTGCTATGAAAGGGGAAGCGCTACGTTTCTCTTATTCTGTCTGGAAGTATCCACATGGGACGACGCCGTGATTCTGATGAGTTTGTGTGACAGCCCGACCACGAGAGTGATAATTACGACGAGCGTGAGTTTGTTCTGAGACGGAGTGGGGTATCCCACCATGCACTTATCGGCCATTGTCTCTGGCCTGTTCTTATGGATTCTTTTGGCGCGCGGTACTAAACGCTCGGGAAGGAGATAAGTAGTCTTGCTCCAGAATATGAAATTAGCGGTTTTGATGTGTGCTCAGAAAATGATTGCGGATCGTCTTGTCACCGGAACCTCAGGCAATGTGAGTTGTATCGATCGTGACCAAGGATTGTTGGCCATTACACCAAGTGGAGTGGATTACGACGCGATGCAGGTAAGTGATATTAGTGTTGTTGACTTAAAGGGCGTGCATCATTCGGGCGGAATACCATCCACGGAGACTCCTCTGCACTTGGCCATATATCGGAAGCGTGGCGACGTAGCAACCATAGTTCACACACATTCAATGTATGCAACGAGTTTTGCGGTCTTGGGCAAACCGATCTTGGCTATTCATTATATGGTTGCTGCGCTCGGAGGCAATCACATCCCGGTTACCCCCAAGTATGCATTGTTTGGGACAGACGATTTGGCTCAACAAGTCATTGCCACTTTGAGTACACAGTATCGAGGGACATTGGTTCGAAACCACGGAGTGGTAACGATTGGTGAAACGGTCCAAGAAACATATAAATTGGCTGTTATTGTGGAAGAGATGGCAGAACTGTATTTTCATGCGAGTTCCCTGGGGACGCCTCATATCTTAAGCGCCGGGGCCATGGACAAAGTACGGTGTTCCCTGAAAAAATACGGGCAAGTATCAAGAACAGGAGGCAAAACGGCTTCGTCCGATATCAACTGATGCGTAGGCAATTGGGAACTCAATTGACGCCCCTGATGCCAAGGTGCTCTCCGGCTTCAATGGGCTGATAAGGTCTCGAAATTCCATGGATTCCAATGCCACCAAGACAACACAGATCCCGCCGACTCCGATGAACCCGTATGCTTTCCGAAACGGTGTCATAATTTAAATTCTCGCGTGAGGATATGGCACCTTGAAAAGGTTACAGGCTTTATGACGATATAGTGAAGAAAGTATTGGGAAGATAAGAACGCATGATGTCACCGTTGCGAGCATTGCCCACACTCGGATTTCGTCACCGAAGAACCCCCGTTCCCTGTACCACAAAGGGGGGGTATCCGGAATGGCCCGGAAACCCGCACGGGACGGTGTCTGTTCCGGCCCGTTGACGTGTACCAGAAAGGAAGTCTTTGTGGGTACACTGTCCCTTTGGAACGAATTGGTGATAACGGTCAATAAAAATGGATCACCCCTTAGGTAAGAGGTCGTGGTCAATTAAGTGAATTAATAGTTGGCACAGATTCGTTACGAGAACCGCAATGGTGCGAATCACATTCAGATCCTCAGTTACCTCTTTTTGTCTAAGACTACGGGTTACCATCTGAGTAGTGGAAGATGAGAGTGCTTCATTGCACTTTGGCCACCGCACTGCCATGTAAATGCTGTGGGGGTCTACGTCGATTGGAAAGGGGGCGAGCAGCATTGGTGGATTAGCAATCAGATGGCTGCCGTGTTTGACCGCGTTGTAGGACTGCCGTAAAAGATTACGACTTGCTGATGATTCCGGGACGCTTGGGTCTCCAGGATCAACGTAGATGGCCGCGTAACGCAACAGACCGGTGGCTAGTTGGTCAATGAACTCGATAGGATCTTCGGTTAAGGAGAGGCTAGCAAGTGTGGATTGTTGGGGCAAACGGAGTGTTTCCAGAAGTCTTTCGGCGGTAACGGGAGGCGTTAACATTTCTTTATAGAACGGCACGGCCTGATCGCGACGCATGTTGATAAACTGCGCCGAAATCCCATCAGGTTCGCGACGCTGGATGGACCAGCAGAATCGGCCGAGCGTCTCCATCGATGCAGCCACTTCTCCCAAAATCTTAGCGCGTAGGACGGTCTGGATGCGAGGACGATCATCGGGGGCGATGGCAGGGTCGGATGGTACTCGTTGGGCTGCTTGGTAGAGAGCAACACTCGTATACTGATGGGCCCATGCGCCTAAGCTAAAGAAATCTTGCAACCACTGACGGTCATACCGGGATATTTCGTAGTTTTCCACGGCTACTCAGTCCTTCCTAAAGTCTCAAAATTCGTATTGACATATGTCACGACACGATCTAGGTCCCATCCAGACGCTTCGGGAACGCTTTTCGGACCATGCTGAATTCGCCAGAGCTTGGCACCATCCGGACCGTTAAATGATCCCACGGAGTAGATGGTCAATTTTGTGTTCCTACTAGCATGCTTCTCAAGCGCGATGATTGGGGTCATCGTCCCCTGATATATATTATCGGCTTTGGTTTCGACCCATTTCTCAATTTGGGGATTGGTTACTGTGATGCGTTCCTTGCCTATTTTCTTGAATAGAGGCAGGATCAATTCTTCGTCATCCCAATTCCAGAATAAAAGCGCCCAGTTTGCGACATGGTGAAATTGTTGGTCTGGATTCAAGGACAGACTTTGGCGTAAATGTTCGAGCGTCTCCGTGTGGTTTCTCTGCAGGGCGTATGCTTGAGCCATTTGAAGGTGCAGTGATGCGCGGTTCGGCACGATTGGGGACTTGAGAGCTCGTTCCCCCCATTTGATACAGCCGACGCTATAATCTTGATTGCCAAGATGTGACGCAACGTTGGTGTATTCTTCCAGGACGGACGTGGAGCTGAGCAGGTTGGGGATCGAGTTGACCACTGCGCGGCGGCGAGATAGGTCAAATCGATCGATTTGGTCCCACGCCCAAGCGTTGGTAACCTTCCAATATCGGCGAAACATGCTATAACTGGCGACGGCTAAGCTTTCGTCTGACAACTGATAGGCCTCTTCCATAAGTTCTCCGGCATGGGCGAGATCGGAATCGTTGAGCGCGGCCCAATATTTCTCCAACGCAAAAGCGTATTGACTCCATCGCTCGTTGAGTTCGTTGTTTCGTCGCTCGTTCTCTTTAGCTGTGGACGCTATGATGCGGTCGTCAATTGACGATAAGGTAAACAGACTGATGAGCGCCGTGATGACGCCACCAAACACAGCGATGGCTCCGAGCAAGGTGCCTAGTGTCGCTAGTCCAAGAACACCGGGTGATAACGGAATTTTAAACCCCCAGCTCGCCACCACGACAACTACCAAAGAACAGGTCAGCGAAATGACGATGGTCCAACCAACGCGTAAGAGCTTATTCACCGGCCCGATTCCTTTCTGTTTCAAATCTTGCGTCTGTGCCGAGCAAAGAAGAAACCGGATACGCATCATGTCGCTTCATTCTCCGCCAGCATTTCGGCCTGCTGAATCACGGTCTGTGTCGCCTTGGCCTCCAGATCCGGTGGATACCCAAATCGTCGCAGCACATGTTTGACCATGACTCGCAACTTGGTTTTGGCACTCTCCCGCACGGTCCAGTCAATGGCGGTGTTGCGCCGGACCGTCTCCACTAATTCCCGTGCGATGGCCCGCAAAGTTTGATCCC
>JAKACM010000011.1 GCA_021821465.1 Bacillota bacterium | reverse complement strand
TCGCCAATGCGAGACCCATACGTCCCCCTCTAGCCTAATCGAGCAGGAAAATCTTGTCCAGTTCTTAAAAAGCGCTCCCAATTTTTTAGTGAGAAAAATCATCAAAAGTTACCCGTAATGAGTATATCACTGAGTTCGGTCCTGTGACTTTGGCTGACATTGAAGACTTGCCAGACAACGGCTTAATTGTTCCGGCGGCGATGATGGGAGCGCCCACGGTCATGCTCGAAAAAATTCCGAGTGGACAAGAAGTCAAAACGGCTGTGAAGCGTTTGGAACAGTCTGTGCAGCGGGAAGCCGTTGCCATAATGACCATTGAAGCGGGGGGAATCAATTCTCTGATTCCCTTGGCAGTTGCGGCCGAGTTAGCCCTGCCGATTATTGACGGCGATACCATGGGACGCGCGTTTCCCGAACTACAGATGACCTCTCTTCACGTGCACGGCTTGTCGGCCACCCCCATGGTCATTGTCGATGAAAAAGGCAATAACATGGTCATCGAGGCCATAGACAACCCCTGGACCGAACGATTAGCTCGGACTGCTACCATTGCTATGGGCGGATCTGCGATTATTGCCCTATATCCTCTGACGGTTCAGCAAGCGAAATGTTCGATCATTCGTGGTACAGTATCCAAGGCGTTGGCCATTGGAAAACTTTTGAAACATCCGGCTATAGATCCCCAAAATAAGCTAACCATTCTTAACCAAGGTTATAATGCCCATTGCCTCTTCACAGGCAAAGTGGTTGATGTGATCCGTCACAGTACGGACGGTTTTGCCCGCGGAACGATGTCGGCCGTGAGCCTCGCAAGTGGGCAAGATGTCTTGCGTGTTGAGTTTCAAAACGAAAATCTTCTCGCCATGCTGAACGGTACAATCGTAGCATCGGTACCTGATCTTATTTGCATCCTGGATACCGAGACACTGCAACCTATTACTACGGAAGGATTGACCTACGGACAACGTATTGTCGTGCTGAGTCTTCCGGCCGACCCCATTTGGCACACTGCCAAGGGCTTGGAAACGGTGGGTCCGCGATATTTTGGTTATGACTTCGATCACATTTCCTTAAGGGGGCCGTTATGAAATACCGGATAGGCATCGACGTCGGAGGAACGAATACAGACGCCGTAATCTTGAATTCTCGGGACTCTGTGGTAGCCAAGACAAAATGCCCTGTCACCGACGATATTATTCACTCAATTCGTGACGCAGTAAAAACAGTTCTTGAGGAATCTGAACTCTCGCCAACTCATATCAGTCACGCCATGCTGGGTACAACCCAAGTGACCAACGCAATTATTGAAAGACGGAATCTCAATCGAGTCGGTCTTATTCGCATCGGTGCTCCGGCCACTCGGGCAATTCCTCCTTTAACCGGATGGCCCAGGGAGTTAAAGGAGTTTGTGCAAAGTGCTTCGGTTCTTGTTAAGGGGGGTCATGAATTTGACGGTCGGCTTATCTCTCCTTTAGATGAAGATGCGATCCGCCGTTTTCTTGACGACAATGCCAATCGGATATCTGCCGTTGCCGTCACTTCCGTGTTTGCTCCCGTTAATGCGGATCATGAGCAATGGGTGCAAGATCTTGTCACCACCCAATATCCCCATCTATCCGTGTCCCTCTCGCATGAAATTGGATCGATTGGTCTCTTGGAGCGTGAGAATGCCACGGTACTCAATGCTGCAGTCACCCAGGTAGCGCGGCAAGCGTCTTTGGCATTTCGTGATGCCTTGAGCGATCTAGGCATATCGGCCGAGTTGTTTTTAGCCCAGAATGATGGGACGCTGATGGCTATGGACTATGCATTGCGATTCCCCATTTTAACGGTAGCTTGCGGGCCCACCAACTCCATGCGGGGAGCGGCTTATCTCTCGCATATCAGTGAGGGGGTCATCATCGACGTGGGAGGGACGTCGTCCGATATCGGTGTGATTCGCGGGGGATTCCCCCGCGAATCAGCCATTGCTGTAGAAGTCGGTGGAGTGCGGACAAACTTTCGTATGCCCGATTTAATTGCGCTTGGGTTGGGAGGAGGATCCCGCGTGCATATGACCGATAACGAAGAGATAGTTTTGGGCCCCGATAGTGTGGGCTATGAGTTGATTCATGAAAGCCGTGTTTTTGGCGGCGACACATTGACTTTTACGGATGTCGCGGTATCTGAAGGTTATGCCAGAATTGGTACCAGCTCCCCGAAGATCTCGTCATCTCTCAGCCGAAATGCCTACCAAAGTGCACTGCGTATGATTGAAGAAGGAATTGACCGCATCAAAACCAATGCACAGCCTCTTCCATTGATTGCGGTAGGTGGGGGGAGTGCGTTGCTACCAGACAAAATTTTTGGCGTCTCCGAAGTGATTAGACCTCAACATTATGATGTAGCCAACGCGATTGGGGCTGCCATCGCACAAGTTTCGGGACGTATTGATCGCATCTACAGCATGTCCGGTCGAAGGCGCGAAGATGTACTGCGGGAAGCAGAGGGCCAAGCTCGAGCAGAGGCCGTAAGGGCCGGGGCTGACCCATCCAGTTTAGAACTGGTGGAAGTCGAAGAAATCCCATTAGCCTATCTTCCGTCCAACGCGTCCCGTGTTCGCGTCACGGTTGCCGGCAAGTTAGGAGGGCAAGTCTCTGATGAGCTGGATACTTTATGAAGACGATTTACCGGCCGTTGCGATAGGAGCGGCTATTCTTGGAACAGGGGGCGGAGGTGATCCCTACGTGGGTCAAGTTATGGCTGCCGAAGCGTTACAGGCTCATGGCCCTTTAGAGATCCTTGAGGTTGATGAAGTACCCAACGATCAGTGGATATTAGCAATTGCAGGCATGGGGGCACCGACAGTATTATTTGAAAAACCTCCGGCGGGTGATGAACCCACTCGGGCCTTTCTTGCCCTTGAACGGCATTTGGGTGTCACATCCGCTTTTCCTTGTCCTATTGAGGCCGGGGGTATCAACAGTCTGATACCAATCGCGGTGGCGTCACAACTGGGAAGGCCTCTGGTTGATGCTGACGGTATGGGTCGAGCATTTCCGGAATTATATATGGTCACATTCCATGCTTTCGGACAATCCGGTACTCCCGCTTGTATCACCAATGAATTTGGCGATGTGGTGATTTTGGACGAGGTTCACGACAATTTTATGTTTGAGTGGATCGCCCGCGGCATAACTATTCGCATGGGAGCTCACGCATTCGTTGCCCAATTTCCTATGCAGGGCAAGCAACTGCACCAATCCGCCATCCGCGGAACGTTAAGTTTGGCGTTGCGAATAGGGAAAGCAGTGATGGAAGCCGGAAACAGGCATGAAGATCCCGTCGCCGCCATAGCTCAAGCTACAAATGTAAACGGGTATGGTCGAGCTTTTCTTGTCATGCACGGCAAGATCGTCGAAGTATCGAGACAGACGGTGGAAGGCTTCTCCAAAGGAACGGTGACGGTGAAAGCTTTGGTGCCAAACGAAGGAACTCTGTACATTGATTTTCAAAATGAGAACTTAGCTGTGCGAAACGGTTCCAAAGAATTCATTGCAACGGTTCCTGATCTGATTACCCTCGTTGATCCGACGACAGGGTATGCCATCACGACGGAACGCCTGCGTTATGGCCAACGTGTGGCGGTACTGATCATACCCGCGCCACAAATCATGAAAAGCGCCGCCGCATTGCACATCTGGGGGCCGAGAAGATTTGGCTATGATGTCGACTATGTCGCCATGACGGCCGAGTGAATATGGAGAAGTCGTGAATTCATCCTTCTATTTATCTTGTGCCACACCTGCGTAGAGACAGACGTGGCTTCACCGGTGCGGCTTCGACTCGGTACAGAATTGGATTCCAAGAAAATCTGACCTGCCGGTGAGTTGGCTTATGAAACAACCATGGTGACAGAATCCGTTACCAGGGACATAGTTCCGGGAATGACGGAATTTGAGTTGGTCAAAGAACTGACAGGCCGATTTGTCCGCCTTGGTATTGATCCGCTGGTGATATTGGTTGACGGCGATGAACGATCTCGAAGCTGTCCCCATCCTTTGCCTACATCCCACACCATTCTTCATTTGGCTTCATACTTACGCAAATGACTCCTCATTTGATGACCAGTTGTCAAGTCCGTCGGGTTGATGTGGACTCCGCACCAGAGTATCCCCGGGTCAAGTTGTCCCCGAAGACATTGTCGAGCCTTGACCCGGGGATACTCTGGCCCTATAATTCCAACCCTATTGGCGGACTCACGCGTCTGGCTGTACTGCGCAGGTTGGCGTACGAAAGATTGCGACGGCGGATTATTCTCATTTTCGCGGGCTTGACTGGGGTCACGACATCGTGACCCTAACACGCAAGTTAGGGATCCGACTGGAAGCGGTCTCCTGACTCGAATGTATAGGAGCTCCGAGGACTCTCCCGGGCACCGAGCTGCACACCCTACGCATGACACCCATTCGCCTGATCAGCCTGATGCGTTACGAAGCGGGGGAAACCTCTGATGCATGGGGATGAGCCTGCACCCACTGAGCAATTTCCCAGATATAGCCACACAATTCCCGGGCCACGGCGGTCAGCGCCTGGGGACGCTCCCGTTTGGCACTGAGACGTCGATAACGCCCATGGAGTCGTTGTTGAGCACGCCATCCTAATTGTCGCAAATCGGGTTCCCAAGCCGGGGGCAATCGATGGAGTCGTTGCGCAGCCCGTCCTCGCAAAGTGCTAACTGATCCCCAGTTTTTGGTAATCACGAGGGTTCTACGCCCACTGGGTAGGAACTTTTTTTCGCTGATCCCTGCCCCTATCGCGGCGACCGGCCACGCCGGGTCCTTTCATCATCCTCCTCGGCCCCGGCACGGGGCGGGGATGACCCGAAAAGCCCAGGACATACCCGGGATGCAGACCTCTGTAAAAATGCATCCCGTCCGAATGGGGCACGAAGGCGGCTGTTCAGAATTTGTGGGGAAACGAGAAGGGATCCGTTAGGTGATCACATCCCATACGCGCTAACTTATGGGGAGGTATCGTACTGAAGACGCCGTTTCCGGGGTCGTTCATGGAGATGTCGTTTTCCATGTTGAGTAGGTCGTCTTCAGTCCTGGATATCGAGTAATCCTTGCACGCGCCGGCAGAGGTCATTCCAGATCAGTGGGTATTTCGGTCGCTGTTAACAGGTAATCCGGAAAGTCGCGAACACTCGGTTCGGAAAGTCGTGAACACTCAGTCCGGAAAATCATGAACAGCAAGAATGAGGATCGTTAGGTGGTCATTTTTGTTGTACTCCCTGGGACTGTCGTTGACAAGTGTTTTCGCAAAGATTCCCCTTGTAACGCCAAGTCATAGGCATTGTGGACGACCCGATCCAAAATCGCATCCGCCAACATGGCTTCGGCCATCACCCCATGCCACTGTTCGACGGGCAACTGACTAGTCAGAATCGTCGAAGCCTGTCCATAGCGGGCATCAAAGAGTTCGAGCAGGTCGCGACTTTCCGCTGCGGACAGCGGTGTGAGACCCCAATCATCCAGAATGAGGACCGGGTAATGCGCGAGTTGCCGGATCAGATCCCGACTGTGCCCGTCGGCTTGGGCTAACGCCCAATCTTCCAACAATTGGGGAATACGGTGATATTGCACGTGAAATCCCTGGCGGCAAGCCGCTAGCCCGATCGCCGTGGCCAGGAAGGTTTTGCCCACTCCCGTGGGACCGGTAATCAAGATGTTGTGATGCTCGAGAATCCAGGCTCCTTGGAAAAGACGGGCCAAAAGGGGACGGTCCAGCCCGCGGGGGGGTGTATAATCGACGTCTTCTGGGGTGGCGGACAGACGAAAGTGAGCCGATTGGACCCGGCGCTGGGTCCGTCGATTCATCCGCGCCATCCATTCGGCATCGACCAGCAAACCCCACCGATCTTCACACGACAAGGCCCCTATCGCCGGATCCACGGTTTGAGCCTGCCAGGCCGCTGCCAGGGCTCCGAGGCCCATTTGTCGTAAACGTTCTGCTGTCGGAGTGGATAACATCTCTTCATCCCTTTCTTTTCATGTCACGTGTGACACGCCAATATCTTGTCTGGTCTTAGAGGCATTCCGGGGGAGCGCGAATCCCCTCGGATAGTGGGGACGGGGTCATGAGGAGGTCTCGCCTCCTGGGGGTAGCGCTTCGCCGGAATGGTCATAATACGAGGCGCCACGGATGTTGGCAGATGGGGTTCCGGCCTCGGACGAGGCCGGCTTCGGGGATCCCGCCGTCTGCTGTTCGCACCAATGCTTGAGACCCCGGTACGAAAAAACCTGAGCGGCCACCGCCTGCACGGCCGCGGCTTCAACGGTAGCCGGGCCATAGTGATGACCGAGACCTTGCAAAATACCTAAGCAGCGGCGATAATTGTCTTCAGGATACATTACCGTGGATAAAATCTGATCAATGATCTGGGTGGTAGCCGGCCCAAACTGGGTGGCCCATCCGTGAAAGCGCTCGGGAGTCCAGTCTAACACGGCTTGATGATGGGGAGGCCGATGATGAGGATCGGTCACCCACATCGCGGATCGAGTGGCCCGGAGATGACTCGCGACGCGTTCGTGATCAAAAAAGACTTCCACGGTTGTCGTGGTCATGCGGACGTCAACGATGGCATGCACCAACCGATAAGGAACACGATAATAAGATCCCAGCACTTCCACGTGGTAGTCCATAGGCACGCGAGCATGCCGCCATTCGGCCAATGCATAGCGCTGAGACGGTAAGGCCTGCAAAGCCGGCCGTTCCTCTTGGTCCCAGTGCTCCCATCGGCTGCCTGGGATCTTTTGAAAGGGTTGGTGATTGAGCTGATCCACCAAAATCTGCACGGCCCGATTGGCTTCGGCCAGGGAGAAAAAGGTCTGATGGCGTAAGGGCCCCAACACCTGGTGTTCCACAATTTTGACAGGTGTTTCCACGGGGGCTTTGTCTTTCGGTTTGTGGACCCGAGCCGGTAAAATCGTGGTATGGTCGTGATGTGCCCACTCTTGGTAGGTCACCGTCAACACGGGTTCATACCGATCCGAGTGGGCCACACCGCTCCGCAAATTGTCCGGTACGACGACCAGGGGCACTCCCTGAAAGGCTTCCACGGCATGCACAGGGCCTTGAATCCATGATGCCAGACTCTGATCCGGTTGCACTTCCACAAACGTATAGTTGCTGGCGCCTAAGGTGGCCACAAAGATCTGAGCAGCAAAATGGCCACCCGTCACCGCATCATGAATGGGCATGGTGACCCCGGCATAATCGACGAACATTTTGTCGCCGGGAGTATAGTGGTGTCGCAGCACGCTATCCAAGGTTTGACACCAATGATCGTAGTGCGCACAACACGGCGTGTATTGATAACCATCCGGCCACTGTTGCTGATATTCCAGCCACAATAGCGACAAGGTCACGTCTTTGCGTGCCAATTCACGATGAATGGCACTCCAATCCGGTTCCGGCCGCTTTAGCGGCCGGCCTTGGGGATGGGGATATCAGGCCTGATCCAACACCTTGTCTGTGCACTCGGGATCTAAAGGCCACGTATATCCCGCTGCCTGAGCCCGATCCACGACTTTTTTGACCGCCACATGCGAAATCATGAGACTCCGGCTAATGGTTCGACAACGGTCATGCTGTTCATGATACAACCGTAAAATTTCCCGCATTGGGCGCATCGTGAACCGCCTCCTTTTTGAGATCATGAATGCATTCACCTCCATCACCGGGGTTCTCCAGGTCCAGGAGGAATCCTGCCGGATCCCCGAGAACTGTTCACGATTTTCCGAAATACCTGGTAACGATTTTCCGAAATACCTGGTCACGCATTACCGAAATACCTGGTAACGACTTTCCGAAATCACTGTTAACGATTTTCCGAAATATACAATCAGTTGGGTATAGCGCCAAACGGCGCGGGACATCGGCGGGGACGGGATATCCCGCCCTGCCGTCACGATCCGTGAGTTTTGAAAAAACTGGTGATAGACTCGCATTGAACCATCGGGATCCTCCTCGTGATGAGAACGTCTTACACCTGATCGTCGGCAGGGGATTCCGATTTCCCTTGCAGGGCGACATTTTTTGTCCGTAGGAAATTCCTCGTATGCGGACAATACAAACTGGGGATAAGCTAGGACTGAACCTGGCTTAAGCCCTCATCGGGTTCGCCGACCCGTTACAGGGTATTGATCTCTCCTCCAAGATCTTTTTCCTGCGGAGATTTGTGTACAGCCATGTCGTGTGAATGTTACTGTGTCCAGCGAGGGCGGCTACCTCATGAACGATTCAGGGTAGTACCCTGATTTCCTAGGAACGGAATGCGCAAAAGTGACAGAAAAGACCTCTTTCACGTCACTTTATCCTCAGCGTACGAAATGTGCGTGGGGCTGGCAGGACCCCTTGATGGATCACGCCACACGTAGCATATCTGGCACATCCCGAGCAATAAGATCCCAGTCAATGGCAGGTCCAAAGAGACGGTAGATCGCTTTATTAAAAAGCGGTCTGTAAGATAGATAAAACGAGTAATCGCCGTTGCATTGCCATAATGGTGATACCATGCTTTAGTCCACTACCGTGATGAATGATACAGTTCATCTATTTTTGTTCGAGAGCCACGTAGGACGAGCCGAGAGGTGGCGTTGTTGCCTCTGTGATGGTGTTATGGCTTATCCGGGATACCCCGTAAAGGACCCGTAAACCATCCCCAAGGTTCATCCCAGACGCCGTATTTCCCTTGATCGGCCAGAACAATAACGGAGTAGAGATGTTTGGACCGTACATAGGATGGGTACGTTCCGGTCCATGAGAATTGCCCATCATGAACAGATTCCGCGCCCAAGTAGGTCAGGTCCGATAGCAAGCACGAGTCCGCCGGAATATCGGTGGCCCATTGCGGCCCATCCAAGCCTTTTGCCATGGGTGTAAAATACAACGTCACCTCATGAAACGGGGACCAATTTCCCACAGATTGCACGAACAAGGGACGCGTGTGAATAAATGTCGCTCTGGTTGTAATCCTGTAGTGAGGATTCGGATGCCACGCTTGCTGGTTAATTGTTATACACCCTCCGTTTTTCAAGGAATGTCTTCCCGATACAACCGAAGTCTGCAAGCCACCGCCCGTTACTCCCCAGAGGGCAAACCCCATCCAACAAAAACATATGGTGTGTGGGATCGCCTTTCTTCCGACCTTATTACGCCTAGTTAATCCAGTCCACCGCAAATCCATCATGAGCCGTATCCACGCTGCCCGGCTCGGCCATGACGGTTCCTCCCGGTGTTCCACTACTCGTCATGATGACTTTTTCGTAGGCGTGATCATCAAAATTCCCGCTAGCCGTGCCATTAACCCACATCATAAACCAATTCGTAAATTCCGTTGACTAGAAATCTCTGGCAAATACGCACCTTGCACCTCGGCCACAAAATCTGCTGAAGTGCCATCGCAATAAGGTGTTGAGTTGGTAAAAGAACTGTAGTTACCCGTCGACGTATTTTTCAAAAAGTAGCTCGTGGTAGAGGTTCCATTATAGCTCACTCCGACGAAGACTTCGTCTTTGGGGTTAATGACAGGTCCCTCATATAACCGGGTCGTCTGGATAGTCCTCTGTCCAAACGCGATATTAGGGACTGATTATGGCAATGTCCGCGGTCGCGGCCTGAATGATGGAATCAGAGTTGCCTATGGCTCCTCCAATACCTGTCCAAAACAACCCCACTGTTGGACCATATTGCCAATCTGAATTGGCATAGCTAAAGTCGCCGGGAATACTTGATGCATTCCAATTCGCGTAGGTGTCATCATACTTAATGTTCCTGTTTTCCGAACCAATGTCAGTATATCTGGCCCAACCTCCATAGGGAGCGCCGTTCAAACCAAAAGTCTCTGAACGAGGACGGCCAATATATTGCCGTCCCAAGATAGGATTAGGAGCGACTTCATGTTTAAGCACGGAACACAGCTGCAGTCCATGCCTTGAGCTGTGCGGGGTGTGTGGGGCGTAGAGGAAATCCATAGTGTTCCAGTGTCTTATTGGACGCACTTATAAGGACAGAATCCAGCTGGTGGCGTTGGGGCAATTTTAACGGGGTTGATCGAAAGGGCTGCAGAGCTTGGCTTTGAGGCAGCAAATGTTGCAGTCGTACCTCCAAATCCTCCCATCATAATACTCAGACTCACTGCTAAAAATCCGGAAATATAAGTTGCTCGCATAACTGTTCTCCTTATTCATTATCGTCATAATTACCGCAACAATAGAACAGCAACGTTATGGTAGAGCTTGTGGATCTCATTCCTAAGGGATCATTTCCATTAAGTACCATTTTACTTCCTTTTGAAGAATTATGTGAGGAATGACATCTTTTTTCGGGAACCGTCTGCTCATGTATTTAACGGAAAATACCTGGGTAAATAGCTCCTCTTTTGATGACCAGTTGTCAAGTCCACCTTTCACCACCCGGAAAACGGGCGTAACATGGAGAGCAAATGCCATGCATCCCCAAAGAGGAGGTCTAAGAGTCCATGACTTTAATGGAGTGGTAGCAACAGTTTCGTACCGTGGCAGACTGTCAGGCATTCTTAGTGCCCCGCATCGTAACGATGTGATCCGCCCGCCTCGTTTTTTTCAGCGGGTTTAAGTGGGTGAAGCCCTAGCCCCGTCTCTGAGCCGGCTGTCATCCCCTGAGCTCCCATCCGGAGACAGACATTCTCTCCCCGTTCACATCCATAAATGGATGTCCCTAGGATAGGAGCCATCTGTTTAAGATATGTTTGGCTTTGGTGGTCGTATGTGTTCCCATCAAGGGCTTTATATGTCGCGGGAGATTCTGCTGACACCCAATCGGACATATTAATTGACCGAGGGGAACATGGTTGCCTACACTCCCAGTTTTGAGTGCTGGAAGTCCGAAGACGCGGCCCTGATTACCGGGAATGGGACCCGTTTTCTCACTTTGAGCAATAACTGGCCCACATTGACTTGCGAGATTGGAGGAAGGATTGTCAGGCGACCCGCCGTTTTGGTGAAGTACAGTGTTCATCGCTCTTGAGTCAATGATATCGTCAATATTCGCGCAATTCGTGGATAACTGAATTAACCGTTGCATTAGGAAAATTGGAAATGTAGTATAGTGGTAGTACCTCAGTCCACTTTTGGAATATGGCTTTCATGCACTGTGGGATAATTCATGTCTTGTTGCAAGGGGGAATTAGCATGAAGCAAGCCATCCGTTATTGGTTGTTGGCGGTAGCGGTGGTCTTTCTTTTGTATACAATCGTTTCCATGGTGTTTTTCAATCATAGCGGTTCTTCCGTCTTAGGCATGCCGCCGCTGTTGTTTTGGTTTACCGTCGTTCCGATCGTGACTCCTCTTATTCTTGGGGGATTATATTGGAAAGATCGCGCTGTTAATCCCCAATGGGACGAGGAGGAATTTCGATGACAGAAAGCGTGATGGTATTAGTTATTACTTTGGCGGCGGTGGCGCTCGTTACGGTGGGCGGCATCATAGTAGGTAAAGATCAAAGTCGGGATCTTGAAGGATGGCTCGTCAACAGTCGATTGATGGGACCGGTACTGGTGTGGTTTCTCTTAGGAACCGAAATTTATACGGCTTTTACGTTTCAAGGACTGGCAGGGTATGCATTTGCCAAGGGGAGCGCGGCTTTTTACAATGTGGCATTGAATGATGTGGCCTACGCTCTGGGTTTTTTTATTCTGCCGGCTGTATGGTTGATCGGAAAAAAATTTGGTTACGTGACTCAATCCGATTTTCTGGCAGGACGTTACCAAAGCAAGAATTTGGGGATCTTTGTGGCTTTCACCAGTGCTCTCATTATGATCGCCTATATTGATCTCAACATCGAAGGTTTAGGAGCGGTTGTACGTGTCATTGGTCAGAATGCATTTAATCAGACAGCGTCGGATCTCTTGGGATTTTTGGTTCTCGCCGTGGCTGTCTTGCTCGGGGGAATCAGAGGAAATGCCTGGCAATCCATGATTAAAGACATTCTCATGTTCATCGCCGTAATCGCCATTTTTATAGTGGTACCCATTCACTACTTTGGTTCGTTTGAGCATATGTACACAGAGATGACAACCAAACTTCCCCAGTATCTGGTCTTACCCGGCGCGTCTAAAACGCTGGGGCCATTGTGGCTGGTTTCAACGGTTGCGATTACGGGTATGGGGCAATGGATGTGGCCTCAGTGGTTTGGCGTAGCCTATACCGCGAGAAGCCCACGCACGCTAAAACTGCAGGCTGTCTTTATGCCCTTGTATCAATTGGTGAAAGTGATGATGATTACTATTGGGTTGGCCGCCGTGTTAATCTTTGCCGCTGATAAAGTCAAAGGAA
This sequence comes from Bacillota bacterium, assembly GCA_021821465.1. Lineage (GTDB taxonomy): Bacteria > Bacillota > Sulfobacillia > Sulfobacillales > Sulfobacillaceae > Sulfobacillus. The sequence goes on along the minus strand of JAKACM010000011.1, from coordinate 57,887 downwards.
ACGATGTGGTCATGCTGCTTGCACTGAAGACGTTTCCTGCATGGTTTCTTACCCTCTTTACGATTGCCGCCGTATTTGCTGCCGTGATCCCGGCAGGGCCCATCATTATGACGTCGGCAAGCCTCATTGCCAAAAATGTTTATGGAGCCTTGGTGTCAGGAACCTCAGAGTCCACAATTTATCGATTAACCAAAGGACTCGTCTTTCCGTTAACCTTGGTGGCTTTTTTGCTTGCTATCTTGGCTCCCGCCTTGATTGTAGTGGTCTTGCTGGTGGCCTACGACTTTATTTCGCAATTATTTCCCGCCGTGGTTGTCGGAGGATTGTTTTGGCGCCGGGCGACCAAAGAAGGTGCGACGGCGGGGATTATTGTCGGATGGGTCATCAGTGGCGTGTTGTTGTTAACGAATCATGATCCTTTGTTTGGCATTAATGCCGGTTTAATCGCCCTGGCAGGGAATCTGATTGTGTTTTTCGGGGTCAGTGCCATGACGCAACCTGTGCCACACGATGAGTTAAAGAAATTTTTTGCCGCGGCTTTTCCTCAAAGAAAAATAGATCGGAGGGCAAGGGAGACTTTGGGGATCCAAAAGGTTCCTAATCCGGATTAAGAGGTTGACAATTTCCTGGTCAAGATTTTATGATGGTTGCAGTGGTAGTACCACATACCTCAGACCACAGAAAGGAAGATCATTCATGCCTTATGGATTTTTGATTCACGCGGATTCGGATCATGTGGGAGTGGCCGTCCGTGATCTCCAGGCGGGAGAAATTGTGACCGGAGTCACTCAAAGGGGAGAGAGAGAAGTCACCATAACACTGCGAGAAGAGGTCCCTTTGGGTCATAAGCTCGCCCTGGTGGACAGGCAGTCCGGCGACACCATTGTGAAATATAACGAGGTGATCGGCCGTGCTGTCGTGCCTATCCGAAAAGGCGATCATGTGCATATTCACAATATTAAGAGTGTGAGGTGGGGCTAAAATGGAACAGTCAACATTTTGGGGATATAGAAGGCCTGATGGCGCCGTGGGATCCCGCAACGCCGTCGCGATTATTCCGGTCGATGATTTATCTAATGCCGCGGTAGAAGCCGTGGCTCATCTGGCTCCTGGCACGCTCCCCTTACCCCATCCCTATGGGCGCTTGCAGTTCGGCGAAGATTTGGCATTGCATTTTCGCACTCTGATCGGCACGGGATCCAATGCCAATATCGCGGCAGCCATCGTAATTGGCATTGAACCCCGGTGGACCCAACAAATTGTGGAGGGCATCGCGCAAAGCGGGAAACCCGTGGCGGGGTTTTCCATTGAAGGCCATGGCGATACCGAAACGATTGCCATGGCGGTGCGCCAAGCCCGGGACTACCTGTATTACGCTTCCGAATTGCGCCGCGAAGAAGTGCCGATTGCCGACGCCATTTTCAGCACGAAATGCGGAGAATCCGATACGACCTCAGGGTTGGCGTCCAATCCGGCGGTGGGGGTGGTCGTTGACTGGTTGGTGGATCATGGGGCACGTGTCATTTTTGGCGAGACGACAGAAATTACGGGTGCCGAGCATATCATTGCCGAGCGGTGTGTGAACGACACCGTGCGTTCCCGGTATCTGGTCATGCATGAAAACTACCAAGCGCTCATAAAGTCTCAAGGAGTGGATTTACTGGGATCCCAACCGACTCAAGGAAATATCGCCGGCGGTCTGAGCACGATTGAAGAGAAAGCCTTGGGAAATATTCAGAAAACCGGAGTGAGCCCGATTGTGGATGCTTTGGAGCCGGCCCTCACTCCCCGTGTCAAAGGTCTCAGCTTTATGGATTCGTCATCTGCGGCCGCAGAATTTGTGACGCTCATGGGAGCCGCGGGTTCCGTCTTTCATTTCTTCACCACGGGACAGGGCAATATTGTCGGAAATCCGGTGGTTCCTGTGTTGAAAACCACAGCAAATCCCCACACGGCCCAATCGATGGCAGAACACATTGATGTCGATATTTCCGGACTCTTAACCATGGAAATGACGTTGAAAGAAGCGGGCCAGGCTCTTCTGCACATGATGTTTCGAAACTTAAATGGACGTTTGACGGCCACTGAGGTGTTGGGGCACAAGGAGTTTGTCCTGACCAAACTCTACCGCAGCTCGTGAATTCTCCTTGTGTGCGCGGAAGTGTCGCCCGGACTAAGGAGGGGCTTGGCGCTAAAGCCGCCGCAATGAGCGGAGGGGATGCTCCTGAATATTCTGGTGAGCGAGTTCATCGACCCATTGGGCGTGGAAATTCTGGGGCGTGCAGCTCATGTGGATTATGATCCTAATCAAAACAATCCCAAATTCCGGTTATTGTGGCCAAAGGAGCCAATGGCACGGCCGTCGCTGAATATGTTTTGGCCTGTTCTGGCATTGTCGGGGATTAACGGTCGTCGACGCGAATACTCGTCGTGGGCAATGGAACCGTCTGCAAGGGGGGGTTAAGATCTCCGGAAAGACACTGGGCATCATTGGACTGGGAGATGTCGGACAACGCCTGAGCCATCGTGCCACGACTTTGGGCATGCGCATTGTGGCCTACGACCCCCTGGTGTTAAGCACACACTGGACAGTTATGGATTGCGGGACAGAACTGAAGGCATTCGACGAGGTGTTGGCATTCTCGGACTTTGTGAGCCTTCATGTCCCTTTGACGAAAAAAACGTATCACCTGACCAATAAAGACCGTCTTCGACAAATGAAACCTTCGGGGTATCTCATCAACACGGCACGCGGAGGCGTCGTTGACGAAATGGCTTTATGGCAGAGTCTTCAGTCGGGATACTTGGCTGGTGACGCACCAGACGTCCGCGAGGTTGAACCCGCTTGTTCCGACGATCTTTTGCGTCAGGAACCCCGCATCTTATTGACACCTCATATTTCGGGATTAACCCAGGAAGCACAGGTCCGAACGGCATAATTAGTGGCGGAAGATGTCGTGCGCGTCTTGACGGGAATTCCTCCCTGGGCGGCCATCTAGGTGATTTGAGGAAGGAGATTGAGAGGATGCCGTCGTCTTATTCGGAAATCTTTATCGTGTCTCCTATGGATTTGACACGATTTGTGGAAAAATTGCTGGAACAGGTCCGGGTTCCTCATGATGACGCGGCTATCACCGCCCATGTGTTGGTCGAGGCGGATTTATGTGGGAGACGGACCCATGGCGTGAGTCGTTTGTCTCTGTATGTGAACCGGATTCGGAGAGGGGTGATTGCGCCGAATCCGGTAATGCGGTTTCGACAAGATCAGTTTCCGGTATTAATGTCCGTGGACGGAGACAACGGGTTAGGTCCGGTGGTGGCATGGCGAGCCATGGAAGAAGCTGTGCGATTAAGTGAGGATCTTGGGGTGGGGATCGTCACGGTCAAGAGATCCAATCATGCCGGAGCCATGAGTGTATACTGCGAAGAAGCGGCGAGTCGTGGCCATATTCTCATGGCTTTGACCAATAGTCCGCCGGGTATGGCACCATGGGGAGGGCGAACGCCTTTTTTGGGCACCAATCCCATGGCTTTCGGCATTCCCCGAGGATCGGCCGCAGTTCCGATCATTGTGGATTTGGCCACCTCGGTGGTTGCTCGCGGAAATATTATCCAAGCGGCCCGATTAAGGCAACCAATCCCTCCTGAGTGGGCCATTGACGAGAACGGCTATCCTACGACAGACCCCGAGGCGGCTTTGAAGGGGGCGGTATTGCCGATGGCGGGGGCCAAAGGATATGCTTTGGCCTTTGTGGTTGAAATATTATCGGGGGTTTTAAGTGGCTCGGGTGTTGGTCCCGGGGTCAAAAATCCGTATAATGACTTTAGTGGTGCATCCAATGTTGGGCATTTTTTCTGTGCGATCAATCCCGCCGGGTTGGGGTCTCGAGATGAGTTTTATGCGCGTATTCAAGTCTTGGAAGAAGGTATTTACCAAGTTCCTTCAACGCCTGGGGAGAAGGTTCGTTTGCCGGGGGATCGAGCCCTCCGACAGCGACAAGACTCTCAACAACATGGAATTCCGGTCGACCGGGATTTGTTTCAGGAGTTGAATACCCTAGCGGAGGCGTGCGAGGCACCGCGGCTTACACCCATGCGATAAGGAAAAGAGGTGGGGGGATGTTTGAGCCGATTTCTCAAAGTATTCCGTTACGTGATCAGATCGTACAAGAAATCCTCCGGAAGATTGAGTCCGGACAATTATCGCCCGGTGACCGTTTGCCAGCGGAGCGTGATTTGGCAGTGCAACTGAATGTGTCTCGCACCACGGTTCGCGATGCATTACGGACCATGGCGGGGTTGGGTGTGATTTCCATTCAGCATGGCAAGGGAATTTTTGTACAGGGCACGGAGGGAACAGCGTTAGGCAATGCCTTGTGGGCACCGTTTGTGGTACGACCGGACACGGTCTTAGCTCTCTTTGAAGTCCGGAAAACATTGGAAACCGCGGCAGCGGGTTGGGCCGCCGTGCGGGCAACGCCCGAAGAACAGGCGAAGTTGGAAGAAGTGACCGATGCTGCGGCCCAGGCAATTCATGACGGCACGGAATCTGACATTGATGTGGTAGCTGAGGCGGACCAAGTGTTTCATACGACACTTGTGTTAGCTTCACATAACCCAGTGGCTGGCAGGCTGATGCTCAATTTATTGGAACTCTTGGAGGCGGTTCGGAAGCAAAGTTTACAGATACCAGGGCGAGCACGCCGGTCCATTGACGACCACCGGATTGTGACCGAGGCCGTGAAAACTGGTGATGTCTTGGCCGCGCAAAAAGCTATGTTGGAGCATTTGAACAGTGTGGAAGAGACCATATTGGCAAATCTTAATGCGGTCCATCGAACTTAACGCAGTCAACCACTCCCCGCTTAGAGAAGCGGGAGCTTGAAAAACTCAGATTGACTAGCCTCAGTGCCTAGCGCACTACGTTGAGATTGTCACGACACCATGGGATGCACGTCCTATATAAATCGCACTTAATTTTTCTTGGGATCTCTCGGTAGCCTTGGTTTCAACCTATAGCCGTAATTATTCGTGATTTTGACCATGAGGCTCATCCCCCTTCGCAGATCTATTCGCCATCGCCTCAAGGCTATCCTTACGACCCAGAAAAAACGGAAAAATTTCCGGAGATTTATATAGTTCCAGGCCCTGTCGTCCATGGTTAAAAGTCCTGTGGAGTCGGGGCGGTGCTGCGGACATCACAAGCGATTCCAACATGGGAGAAGGACAATTTACTCCGAAAGGAGAGAGACGTGATGCTCGTCTATGTACTGAATAGACACGGTCACCCCTTGATGCCTTGCTCTCCGAGAAAGGCTCGCCTGCTGTTGAAAGAAGGTAAGGCTAAAGTCATTCAACGCACACCGTTCACGATCCAATGGCTCTATGGCAGTGCCGGTTATAAACAACCGATCTTTTTAGGCGTGGATGCCGGCACAAAGCATATCGGCGTATCCGCTACCACCGAAAAGAAAGTGCTGTACGAAGCAGAAGTATTGCTCCGCACCGATATTCAGGAACTTCTTGCTACCCGATGTGAGTTCCGCCGATCAAGAAGAAACCGCAAAACACGCTACCGGAAGCCTCGGTTTCTGAATCGAAAGACGCCACAAGGATGGTTGGCTCCATCGGTTCAGAACAAAGTGGATACTCACCTCAAGGTTATTGAGAAAGCATTGAAGATCCTGCCCGTTACCCGTGTTACCGTCGAAGTGGCCCAATTCGATATGCAGAAGATCAAAAACCCCGAGATTTCGGGTGCTGAATATCAAGAAGGTAACCAGATGGGGTTTTGGAATGTACGGGAGTACGTGCTGTTTCGGGATAAGCATACCTGCCAGCATTGTCGCGGGAAGTCCGGTGACAAGATCCTAAACGTCCACCACATCGAGTCCCGTAAAACGGGTGGAGATGCACCGCGCAATCTGATCACCCTCTGTGAATCTGGCCATGGTCAGATTCACAGAGGGGCTGACCCATCTCTTTCAGAGGCGGCAAGACTCCTTCCGAGACGCTAGCACACGGTGCTGTTTGAAGGCCAAGAATGCGTCATTTTTGGTCGGCGTCGTCGAGGATATTTTGACCTGCGCAGATTGGACGGAACCAAGATCCACGCCAGTGCTCATTACCGCAATTTGCGGTGGCTTTTGCGAACTTCCACATTGCTGATCGAGAAAGCTCAAAACGAAAGGAGAGAAGGCGCATTCCTCTCTGCCTAAAGAGGCCGGAGTCTCCTGCGCCCAAGACGATGAATCCCACCTTTGTCAGCAAGAGGTACCCGGATACCCACATCTTGGGCTCTGTATTAGAAAATTTGAAAGAACCCCTCCCATCTGCCACATCACGGGCGGGGTAATGCCGGTGTCGGCCGCATATTCTCAAGGGTGGGACTTCTTCAGCCCCACAGACACTGCCAAACCGAGACATAATGCGGTGGTCCTAGCCGCACCTTTGTGTCTAGTAATCCGCGAATGACAGTCGTTTATTCTATTTTGACGCTCCTCTTTTTTCAAGGGGAGGATTCGTGACTCCCTTAACGAGAGCTTTACCCACAGAGGGTTCGATCAAATTCCTGGCCACTCGTTCGTGACCGAGTCTGTCATTATTAGTCCGGTTCACTCCATGGGGAAGTGCGCCAACCCGCTTACGTCTGCTCAATTAGCATATCCCAGACTCCTAGCGATGTGTCGTGGTCCCAATCATTTGTCGTTGCGAGTAGATTATTGCGATTTTGCAGTTGAGCCGTTGACATTGAACTCCACGAAAGTGGGGTTATGACTCTATTGACCATAATCCGTCCGTTTACCGTGTTGTATCTTTATCCTATCAAAATAAACGCGTTACGTGGGCTAGTCTCCGGTTATGCTGAGTACGGCAACACCCTTCTCGATACCTTCGGGAAAGTGGCCCAGGCCCGCAAGTTGGCGATATCGGTCGCCGGGCCTGAAGTATAATAGATTTGGCTTAGTACTGGAGGTTGGAAGGCTTCATGGAATCTTTGCTGAGCCCGACCATGGATTTTGTGTTTAAACGGCTGTTTGGTACGGATGAGAACCGGGTCGTGTTGCAGGATTTTTTGAATAGCGTGTTTATGGATGCCGGGCAGCCGAAAGTTGCGCAGGTGGAATTATTGAATCCGTATTTGGATAAAGATCTGGCAGACGATAAGCTCGGGATTGTTGATGTACGGGCTCGCACGGAAGGGGGCACCCTCATAGATGTGGAGGTCCAAGTAGCACCCGATCCGGATTTTGATCGACGTACGTTATATTATTGGGCCAAGCTATTTACCGGGCAAATCACGGAAGGCCAGGCTTATTGGGAACTGCATCCGACGTTAACCGTCAATATCGTGGATTTTATGATGCGGCCGGAATCGACCTGTCATACGATATTTACGTTGCAAGAACGGCACTCGGGACGAGGATTTTCCGATGCGTTGACGATACATTTTCTGGAACTGCCAAAATTTCGCCGACAAGAGTTGGTGAGTCATCACCGGCTGACGCAGTGGTTATTGTTTTTGACGTTAAACACCCCAGAGCAATTGGAGGAATTAGCAATGGACGATCCGATCATGAAACAAGCGCTGACGAATCTGGAATGGTTGAGCCAAGATCGTGCCACGCGGGAACGCTATGAGGCACGGCAGAAGGCCCTGCGTGATGAACTCTCACGGATGGAAGGCGCGAGACGCCAAGGCTTAAAAGAAGGCAGGTTCGAAGAGAGCCTGGAAGTAGCTCGTAAGATGCTGCGGGCCGGAGTCGATCTAGCGCAAATTATGGAGTGGACCGACTTAACCAAGGACGAGCTTATCCGGTTACAAAGTGAGTCATCGCCTCCACACCCATCCTAACACTCGGGAATCACTACCTGGCTCTTTTGGCAACGGATCACGGGACGGTGATGAAAGTCCTAACCGGCAATCGCTGTCACTGAATGAAACTTATCCGCCACCCATCCCCCTGGAAGGACCTTAGGTGCCTTTGGCTTCGAATACGAACAAATAGCTTATGTACGGTAATTCAGGGAGATATTGTCCAAAGGTTTGGATAGACGAATGTGGTAATCGGATTAAAGGTTTTAACCGTGCCATGGACATTAATAGCGTGCTCATCAAAAACCGGGGTGTATGGTAGCCAAATTACCGGCAATTGTTGCGCGGCATACGCTTGATAGGCATCCAATGCTTTGAGTGTTTGACTTGGTGAACCCGGTGCATAGGAGTTTTTTATTAATGTGTTCATCTGAGGATTGCTATAACCGCCCTGATTGGCGCCGGCTCCGGTCAGGTAAAAGCTTCCTCCTGTGGGATAATAATCGGGTTCATAGGTCCAACTGCTGGTTCCCCAAAATGCCATGGCCCATTTTGTCGGGTCAGTTTGTTGGGCAGTGCTTAACACTTGATCAAACGGCCCCGGTTGCAAAGTTACCTGTATACCTTCCTGCGCCCAGTCATTTTTAATCAGCTGAACCAAATTCGCTACGGTATTGCTGCCCGAAATATAGAGCAAAGTAAATTTCAGGGAGACACCGTTTTTGGTCATTACGCCGTTGGTCAAATGCCAACCGTGTTGCTCCAATAAGCGTTTGCCGGCGGCGGGGTTGTACGGGTATAGAGGGTTGGCAAGCTTAGGATCGTAAAAAATCGTTTGGGGTTTTTGGGGAATAGGGTTGGTCTCATTGACACCGTAGCCATGAAATAACGATTGGATAATGGCCGGCTGGTTGATTCCCATTTCCATGGCTTGGCGTACGTACAAATGGCGGAACGTAGGCCCCAGCCCTCCTGGGGCCTTGGTGTTATAATCCGGTTCCAGATACGTAAACCCAAAGTAATAGGGTGTTGTCATAACATCTTTGGTTAATTGGGCATGATTCTTCCACATGGATGCCGGCAGATAGCCCACATCTATTGTTCCGGTTTTCAATCCCAAGAATTCTGCACCAGGGGAGGTTTCATATTGAAAGATAACTTTTTGAATCTGCGATCGATGCCCTGCATACCTTGGATTGGGCACGAAAGACCAGAAGTTGTTCGCTGCCATTTGGCTGAAATGATAAGGGCCGTCAACAATCTTGTAGGGTGAGGCAGAGGGGCTATCGGCCACGGATTTGATGAACTGCAATTCCTGCACCATATTGTGTGGATGTTTATCCCATACGGAAGCCGGGACGGGAACAATTTGACCGAGGCCGTTATGGATAAACCACTCTGGATTGGACGGGGTATTTAAAGTCACCACCACGGTGTGCGAACCTTGAGCCACGACATTAGCCCAACGGGCAGGAATTCCTCCCGAGCCTGCTCCTCCGTAGCCCCAAGGCAGGTTGGAGGCTCCGGTGCTGGTAGCCTTGAGGATATTCCAAGTAAATACCACGTCACGTGCTGTCACCGGTTTTCCGTTTGACCAGTGATATTTTGGATTCAAGTGTACTGTATAGACCGTACCAGTCTTGTTAGCTGTGATACTAGAGGCCAAGGAACGCTGATAATTAATGCCGTCCGTCCGCGAGATATGAACAAGAGGAACATACATCATCACATTCATTTCAAAATTAGCGTCGCCATAATCGGCGCTGGAGATCACCGGGAAAAACCAATTGGGGGACACTTGAGGCGGGAGTGCAATCACTACGGTACTGTGAGAGTTGGGGGAATTTGAGGCAGACTTGACTGATCCGCATCCGGTCACGGTTGCCACCATCATAGCAGTCAACAGTAGACTTGCTGCGCTAACACCTTTCTTATTCATTGTTACCTCTCCTTGTTGGTTTGCTGAAAAGATTGAGGGCCTGCCTGATATTTTTTCCAATAAATCTTCTCGCCCGGTATGTGCCGAAGAAATGTCAGTCTCATAAATAATAGAAAATTCTATCATTTTAGACGATAATTACCCTTGGCCTTGCAAATACCCTTCGGGAAATAATGATATCTCATGTGATCCAAAATTAATGGACCGATCGGCTGAACGTCATAGACCATAATACCAAATATCATAACGAGAATCACAATGAGTTAAGGAAATACCGAACGAATTAACGAATTTGTCACACGCACCAAAATAGCTAAGTGAGCGCTGTCATTTTTATCGCCTGAGGATACTTACCGTGGAGCATCGAGACTTTGTGCGCCCATGTTTTTGGGTCAAACACGTGATGCCAAACGGCTCATTTCCACGATCACCCCTCACCTCACACTCAATCAAGGACTGGCCATAATGAATTGATCGCCCGAGCCCGGCAATACGTATGTTCCCGGAATGGGCGGATGGCGATTTTTCAGGGTTTGGTGATGATTTAAGAAGCGAATTGGGCAGCCCCCTTTACCACGAGGGCGCAGAAGAGAGCGGCTGGGCCTGCGCCCAATAATGCGTGAACCAATGCATTAAGGATGTTCGGACCGGTCCTTGAACGAGACAACCCATTTCGCGGTTGTGAGCTAAGGAAACATAAGACAGGTTTTCTGACCCCACGAAGGCCTGGGTGGTGGTGATAAGCACTTTGGCATGTATCACGGGATGAGTGAGCGTGCGTACTTGCACTCCGGCCTGGGTGAGCATTTGCGCCCGGCGCCGGCTGCCGGCGGATAAGGGCGCGGCCAACAGTAAATGAACCCGTGAGCCATCATGTGCAACGGCTTGGTCCAATGCCCGATCGTTCCCTAATTCTTCGGCACTAAGGGCGATCGGACCAGGAGTGCGCAACAGTGTGGTGATGGTCCTTTGGGATCCGGGTGAGAGAATCAATGCGCGCCGGGGACCGGACCCGGCGGGATGGTCCGTCCAATCGGCATGAAAGACCGCCGCGGCGGCTTGGGCCGGAGCTCCGGAGACAAGGACATCGGCTTCCAAGTTCGTCCCGTTAACGGCGCTAACCGTAAAATTGGCGCTGCCGAGAAGGGCTTGAACAGAGGGGGTGCTAGGGTTGATGACCAAATATTTTGCATGGTCAAATGTATAGGGTCCAATAAATCGGGATGGTGGCTGGCGAACCAGGATATGGGGAATGGTGGAAAGAAGTGCCCGCTCGCGGGGAACCCAATCGGTGGCACCAAAGGGATTGGGAGCCAGCAGCACCTGAATAGGCACGCCGCGGGATCCGGCTTGGCGCAGGGCTTGGGCGATCGCAGGGTTGTCGATCAGATAGGCATTGACGTCAATGCCGGTGCGAGCTTGCCTAATCAGACGCAGCCAGGGTGTGATACCCGCGTGCGGCTCCAATACAAGCTGAGCAGATGGGACGATAGGAATAGCAAACGCGGCGGGCGAGGGTGCAAACGCTGCAAATACCGTCCTGGGTGCTATGACACCAAATGCGCTCAGGATCAGGCTGAAGACGCCGGAAAGGATGAAGGAACCAATCTGCGAAAAAATCATGGATCAAGACTCCTTAAACGCGTAATCGTTGAGTGTCACGAAAGGTGTTGTGGGACACCCGATACTGATAAATTGTTCGCATCATCGCAATTTTATGCAGCACAGGTGAAAGACTCCCGAGTGAGACTCAACACGGCCCCGGAATCCTGTGGTGCGGCTCTTGAATCCCGGCGGTTCAGTCAAAAAAAGGACTGTCTTTCAAGGCGACCGGACTGCCGGTTTGCCGTCCGGAGATTTCAGATCATTGGCTTCAGCCGACGGACACGGGCGGAGTCTGATCCGGCAACTCACCTGTGTCTCCGGGATCAATTGGCATCCGGATTGTGTTGCTCTTGTCGTAAAAACCAAGCACTAACCTTTACCTGCCACAACACAGCCTATATGATCAAATTCAGTGAATTGAACAAATAAATTTAAAGCTCTTGCAAATCATACACTGTTTAGGTAACATGATTTTGATTTAATAAATTTGATTAGTTAATGAAAGGTCGAGTGTCGTGGAAATATTTTTTGGCGATATTCATGGCCATGCGAGTGTGTCTCCGTGTTATTGGAAAGATTGTCCCCGCTGTGATCCTTATGCTTATTATGATTATGCTCGGCGGGTGTCCCATTTGGATTTTGCATCACTGACTGAACATGATCGTGCCTTGGACAATCCATCATGGGAACAAGTTCAGGAGGCGACCAAGGCTGTTAACGTTGCGGGAAAATTTGTGAGCTTTCTCGGTTATGAATGGACCAACATCCGCTACGGTCACCAAAACGTATATTTTCAGGATGATGAAGGACCCTTGATTCAAAGTCGCGACGGCACCGGGTGGGTAACTCCCTCAGAACTCTGGTCGGCCTTAGCCCCTTACCAAGGCCGAGTGATGACCGTTCCCCATCATGTCGCTGTCACCCAATTTCCCATTGATTGGACTTTCTACCATAAGGATTATCAGCCCTTAACTGAAGTTACGTCACTATGGGGTGATTTTGTGCAATTTGGACAGGGCTTTGCCACGTCCATTTCCAACGTGCTTCCCAGCCGCTACGTCCAAGAACCCTTAGAAAATGGTTATCGTTTGGGATTTTTGGGCGGAGGAGATTCGCACGATTGTCGACCCGGCCAACCGACTTTTGGAGGCCGGCACAAACCAAATGTGGCCCCGGGCCAAAATTTGGGCCATAATCCCTTGGCCCCGGCGCCCGTAGACGTACTGTCGGACGTGACGTGCAATTTTCGCGGCCTGACAGCCGTTTATGCGACGGAATTGACTCGTGACGCACTATGGAAGGCATTGTGGGCTCGGCATACATATGCCACGACCGGCGCTAGAATTTTGCTCCACGTGGCTATGGGCGACGGGGTGATGGGAGACTTTCTAAAAAGACCCGATGGCATCTTAACAATCGATGTGACCGGCACGGCTCTGATCGATGACATTAGTGTTTACGTCAACAATGACCTCGTTTGGCATGCTGAACCCGGGTCCGATCGCGGGCACTATACGGTGAATTTAAGTCGGCACAAAATTCACGATGGGTTTTGTTATGTCTATATTCATCAACAAGATGGCCATCGAGCTTGGAGTTCCCCCATTTGGTGGGAGGGACTCACAACACCGGCGCGTTATTCGTCCGACAAGGACTTTGATTCATTGTTGCTTAGGTGGGATGCTAGGCCCGTTCGTCAAGAGAAAATCCCTCATCGGATACCTAGTCTGGTGGTCTCGGCAAACCTTAAAAGAGTACAAAATACCCGATATATCCTTTCGCTAGCCTTTCCGACACAACAAGCATTGCATGCGATCTCCGGATCGATTGCGTTCAATTCCTCCTGTCACTATCGAGTCCGTGAACAGGGATTCAAAACCACAAAATATGGAGGGGATTTATGGACCCCGCAAAATGCTTCATTGCGTTTTCATTTTCCGTTTAACACCGAGAGAAATGAGAATACCGTTATCGAGCTTTTGTTTCAAATGACCGACAATTCGTGCGATCGTATGGATGTTGAGGTTGAGGGCATTCACGATACTGAAGGAATAGATTTTCAAGGACAACATGTTGTGGGAAATCCCGTGTCCATTCATTTCGAACGGTCAAAAATGTCTCAGACATCCCCGCATAATCGATGTATTCGCCATGAGCTGTTGGTATGGCCGCAAGACTGATTGCGGCAGGCGCGGGGTAACGAATGGACCTTAGAAAAATGCACTGTAACGGAAGGAGCAAGCAAAAAATGCGTAAAAGGTCAGGACGGATTCGGCCTTTAAATGCGTGGATCATGGGTCTCAGTCTGGCTGCAATGGTGGGAGGGTGTGGAACGTCTTCGGCAGGGTCAAAAAGTACATCTTCGTCATTGGTTGTGGCCGAAAATACCGAGCCGAACACTCTGAATCCGATTTTTGGCAGTACTTTGGCCGATGTCAATGCGGAATCCGGAATTTTTAACGGACTTGTGTCCTTTACACCCAAAGGTGGATTTCAAGGATCCTTGGCCAGTTCTTGGTCCGTGTCGGCAAACCATAAAACCTGGATCTTTCATCTGCGCCATAATGTACTCTGGCAAGACGGCAAGCCCTTTAGCTCTAAAGATGTGGTTTTTACATTTCGCGTTGATATTAACCCGAACACGGCTGCGACGGCCGTTCCTCCTATCATATCGAGTCAAGTGCAGTCCATTACGGCGAGTGGTTCCAACACGGTGAACATTACCCTAAAGCATACCCTGCCCGCAAATTTATTCCTTCAAGCAGTGAGCTACATTCGGATTTTGCCGCAACATATTTTGGGCAAGGTTCCTGTGAATAAGTTGAGTTCCGATACGACTTTTGCGCGCCATCCGATTGGAACCGGACCCTTAGAGTTAGTCAAATGGGTGCAAGGTGGATATTTGAAATTCCAAGCGAATCCCCATTATTTCCTGGGGTCTCCCCACATTCATTCCGTTGTGATGGACATTGTCCCCAGCCCTACAACGGCCATCGCTCAATTGGAGTCGGGTGCCATCGACCTGATTGATTCATCCAATCCTCTTACCGCTACGCAATATAAAGCTGCGATTCAACACCGAAATATCCAAGGTTACACTAACTCCACGCTTAGTTGGAAAAATATTACGTTGGTGGAACAAGGGCTGTTTAAGGGCACTTACGTTCGTCAAGCTTTGGATTATGCCACGCCTAAGCACCAATTAATCCAAACGGTTCTGGGAGGTTACGGGACGGTGGCGTACTACTCCCAACCCGTTAACTCATGGCAAGGGACTACAGCCGGTATTCACAAATATCCATTTGACTTGACTAAGGCACGCCAGATCTTAACCTCTCACGGTTTTCACGTTGTGCACGGCGTGATGACCAAAAATGCCCAACCCTTGAATGTGACTTTGTACTCTTCGTCCACCGATCCGGAGAACTCCTTGATTGCCCGGGTTATCAAGAGCGATTGGGGAAAAATCGGAGTGAGTGTCAATATTCGTCTCGTGGACCCTAATGCGATGCTGGCTGCAGGGGGTCCTTTGTACCAGAAATCAGGACTGAATGCTTTTTTGCTTTCTTGGGTTCAAGGTCCGGACCCGGAATCCGATTCCTACCACTGGCTGGGAGCCAACTCAGTGTTAGTTAACCCCGCGGGTGGCAATTATGCCCGGTACAATAACCCGACGGTGAACAAATTGTTAACGCAAGGGGCTACGACCTTTTCTCAGAGCGCACGGGCACCTTTGTATCACCAAGTTGACAGGATATTGTCGGAGCAAGCCCCGGACATTTTCCTATGGTGGGGGAACAGCCTGACTTTGGCCAATAAGAATCTTACAGGTTATGACCCCAACGCCTACGCGTTTGCGACGTTCTGGAATTTTCAGAATTGGCGCATGAAATGAGTGCCAAAGATGACGACCTATGTGGTGAAACGAATCGGACAAAGCATCGTGTTACTCTTTCTCACCTCTGTGGCATCTTTTGGCCTGATGCATTTGGCGCCGGGAGGTCCCTTGGCAGTCTATGCGCGTAATCCGCATGTGACGGCACACACCCTGCACTTAATGGAGGTTCGTTTGGGTTTAAACTTGCCAATATGGCAGCAATATGTTGATTGGGGTTCCGCGTGGATTCAAGGCCATTGGGGTTACTCTATTAGCACGGGATTGCCTGTTGCTAATATGATCGGAAGCCATCTTGCGGCAACAAGCAGTTTGATGGCAGGAGGGATCGTCGTTGCAGGGTCGGTGGGAGTCGGTGTGGGGATTATGGGTGCACTCAAGCCCAATAGTCCCGTGGATTATGTCTCAGCCTTTACGGCTTATGCGGTGTGGGCGATGCCGGTATTTTGGCTAGGATACATTTTACAACTAATTTTTGGAATGGATTTGGGATGGCTTCCGATTGCAGGACAATCTTCCTTTTCGAATCCTTCTTTAGGCAGTTATTTGTTGCATCTCGTGCTCCCGTCCTTGACTTTGGGTGGGGTGTCCGCAGCGGGATGGAGCCGTTATCTGCGGTCCAGCTTAATAGAGGTATTACATCAAGATTACATGCGCACTGCACGGGCTAAAGGTGTTACCAATGTGCGCATGCTATTCAAACATGCCTTGCGTAATGCCGCAATTCCGCTTTTGACAGTCATTGCACTGGATATTCCCTTCTTTTTTTCCGGGGCTGTGTTAACCGAAATTGTGTTTTCCTGGCCTGGAGTGGGACGATTGTTTTTTGACGCATTGCAATCACAAGATTACCCGGTAGAAATTGCCATGATTATGCTCACGGCATCATTGATCGTGCTGAGTAATTTAATAGCCGATTTGCTCTATGCGGTAATGGATCCTCGCGTGAGTTACGGAAATTGAGGTGTCATAATGGCTATGCTTACCCTAGAAAGTCCCGAGAATGGGGAAACCACTGATAATCTGGCGATGGCGCGCTATTTGTGGTTTCGACGGTTTCGAAAAAATCGCATGGCCGTGATATCCGTATTGGTCCTTGTGCTGATTGTTTTATCTGCAGTGGCAGCACCCATTTTGACACCCGTTTCTCCGAATCACATGAACTTAGTGTTGTCCTACGCCCCGATAGGAACGGCTCATCATCTGCTGGGCACCAATGCTCTGGGCGAAGATATTTTGAGTCGGATTGTGTACGGCGGACGTGTCTCGTTATTTGTAGCCTTTGCCGCAGCGGCCGTGTCTACGACTATAGGCATCGGCGCCGGAGCAGTCGCCGGCTACTACGGAAGATGGGTCGATACGGTCTTGATGCGTTTGGTTGATCTCATGTTATCGGTTCCGGATCTGTTTATTTTGCTTGTGTTGGCGTCTTATACGGGCTTAAATGTTCTCTCCATGATCTTGTTTATCGGAGCTTTTAGTTGGATGGGGACGGCGCGGATAGTCCGGGGGGTCTTTTTGAGTGTCCGGGAAACCACCATGGTTGAAGGAGCATACGCCATCGGTGCGGGAACAGGGCGTATTATTTCCAGGTATCTGGTGCCGAGTGCCATGGGCCCCATTACGGTATCCCTAACCTTTGCCGTGGCACGGGCCATGCTCTTGGAGGCGTCACTGGATTTTCTGGGATTTGGAATCTCCCCCTCCATTCCCACTTGGGGCAATATGCTGGTGTCGGCGCAGCAAGCATTGGGGGTTCAACCGATGGCGGTGGTGGCTCCGGGGGTAATGATTACGTTAACGGTATTGTCATTGAACTTTATTGGTGATGGTCTGAGGGAAGCGGGGGATCCCGCGTCGGGAAGGTGAGATTATGGAATTGGCACAGATCTTGGGATCCATTGTGAGACGATTTGTTCCGTCACGCATTTATGGAGCCGCATGGGCCATATATGAGGCCGGGCACATTCAAATCGATGCCGTGGGTTTCACTACTTACAGTGGTCGCGAGGGTGTTACACCGGACACGTGGTTTGACTTGGCTTCGCTCACTAAGGTGGTAGGGACCTTGCCGGCGATTCTCGTGGCGAGTCAGAATCATCGGTTGACCTTAGATGATTCGGCCGGACAATGGCTTCCGGAATTATCCCAGAGTGTCGGAAATCAAACAATTCGTGCGCTGTTATCACATACTGCAGGGTTGCCGCCGGGATTTGAAGATGTTGTGCCGCCATCTGTTCGCACGCCGGACGGAATTTGGAGGCACATTCGAGATCTAAGCGTGGCAGAGGGTGAACATGAGGCTCTGTACAGTGACATCGGATACTTCTTATTGGGGCAAATAATTGAACGAGTCTGGGAGAAGCCGTTTGTGCGCGTGGTTCAAGAGATATTGGCCGGTGTGTGTGTCGAAGTGCAAGAACGGATAGACTCTCAAGCGTTGTCCGTAGCAGCGACCCGTTATTGTCCCGAACGTCAGCATATCATACAGGGTGAACCGCAAAACCGAGTGGTTGCAATATGGGGAAGAGCAGCCGGACACGCCGGATTGTTTTCCACGGCTCCCGGCATTTTGCACTATGGCCTGTGGTGGCTGTCGCTTTGGGATCACCTGCCATTTCAAGAAGCGGTTCAGCGTGTGGTTCCGGGAAGAGGTCTCGGCTGGATGCTGCCGGGTTGTCCCGAGTTGCCTCGTGTGCCCTGGCCCTCCGATGCATTTGGACATACCGGATTTACCGGTACGTCATTGGTCGTGATTCCGAGTCGCCGACTCGTAGCTGTGCTTCTCACCAACCGCACCCATCCCAGGATGGATAATCCGTGGATTAGGCCCCTGCGAGAAGAATTTTACTCGGCGCTATTGGCGAACACGAGTGGATATTAAAAATTACTTGTAATATAATTAAATTGATTAATTAAAACTGAGGGAGTGATAGTGGTGTTGTTAAACACTCAAGTGGACTGGATCCGAGAGGGTGAAGAATTTTTGGTTCGGGATACCCCGATCAATGAAGCCGGATACTGGGCGGGGGCTCCGGCCGCGGCATACGATTCTGTGCGAGACGTCATTTATCTTTACTATCGGTTACGCAAACCGCGCGGCTTAGGACGCGGATATGAAGCTCGTATTGCCGAAAGTTCCGACGGGTATACTTTCCACGATATTTGGCGCGTAACGCAAGAGGAGTTGGATTCTCCGTCCATTGAACGGGGGTGTCTCGTGTTTCGCCAAGGTCTCTGGCATTTGTTTCTTAGTTATGTGCATGGTGAGAGTCGGCAATGGCAAATTGATCGCATTTCCGCTCCTAAGGTCTCGGAATTGATGACAGTCAACCGGGAAGTGGAATTAGATACCACAGGGGGCCCGGCTCATGCCGTGAAGGATCCGGTCGTCTTCTCGGTGGGACCCCTAAGCTTCATGTTCGTGAGCTATGCCCCCCTCGAACTCGTGACGCGCCAAGAAGTGTCGACTTTACACACCGGAGCCGATGTTTTTACCACAGGCGCGGTGAGATCGCACACCGGGTTGGCCGTCTCGACAGGGGGCGAACGACACAGATGGGTGGGAGAGGTATTGGCATCCTCCTCTGACGGATGGGATGCGCTCGTCTCGCGCATTTCGGGGATTATTCCCTGGGGAAATCTTTACCTCGCATTTTATGATGGGGCCGCTCATGTCGAGGAAAACTATGAGGAACGAGTGGGATTGGCTCTCTCGGCCGATCTGCGTACCTTTTACAAAATTCCGTCACCCAATCCTTGGATTACATCGTCCTATGGATCATTGCGTTACGTGTCTCCGGTGAGGACTCCCGCGGGACTGTTTTTATATTATGAAGCGGCGAAGGATAATGGAGCTCACGCACTTTATGGCCGAAAGGTGGAATGGAGATCGTGAGCTTCCGTCCCTTACGTGTCATATTGGGACCCTTCCCGAATCACCCGGGATTGTCTGTGAGTGACAATTGGGAGATCGTTTCGGTGGTGAGTTACCTTGCTGGCACCCAAGGAGCGGAGTTGTTCTTGCCCCCGGGACTCTGGGTGTCAGAATCTCTTCTCTCTCGGTGGATGGCGAACGATGAATTCTGGCCGAATCCGGGAATGATGGCGGCTGCCGGGCAATTGAGTCTGGCGCAAGATTTGGCGATGGCCGTGGGAAAACGTTTGAAACAACAGGGGGTGGAGGGGGTCTGGGGGCACCCTTTGGGTTTAATGAGTGACGGGAGCCTGCCTTGGATCGGATCTCGGCTGCGGTGTTGGGTTCAAGAGGGATTCCGGCGCGTGGGGGTCCGCAGTGCCTGGGTTTCGGATCCTCTTAAGCAGATCTGGCAGTGTGATGATGGCAGGCGGGTCGTTCCTCAAGACAGAGCCCGAGACGGATGGGAGGCGACTTGGATCCACTCGGATCTCGAAGAAGCTTCGGGACAGCCCGATCCCCCACGTTCGAATCACCCCTTATTCGATCCGAGACTGGGTGGAAGGTTGGCTTCATTGCGCAATGAGAGCATTGTTTTGGTCGATGACCCCGGAATTCTGCCTCTGAGATTTGTTGACACCCTGATGTTGAAGGCGGGGTTCTTTTCGACCCATCCTCTCGGAGAGATGTGGAATCGGCACATGGTTACATTAGGAGGCAATGATGATGCAGGGGGAGGGGGACGAGACTTTCGGGTTTATCTTGATGCCCTGCCTTCATCTGATGATGAACGTTCGGTGGTGATCGGATTTCGCGATCCTAAGGTGATTGCCCAAGCTCCCCGACATGCCCTTAAAATTCTTCTATTTGATGACCATCCCCTTAGCTGGGAAGCGTTAGTCCGTAAGCTTGCGGGAACAGATCGATGGACGGGGCGGATCCCATGGCGTCTCGATACGGACAATTCGAGATCCCCGGCTTCGTCACACTATGCCACGGAATGGCCTCATCCGGGTGAGCATCTCCGGTGGTTGGAATCTTGTTCAACCCAAGACATTTTGCAGGCATGGATTCAGGAAGAGACCCGTTCTCTTTTGGCCGTAAGCCGGGCCTTTTCTCAGATCGAACAGGTCATTCACTGGGTGGTTGAAGCCATTAGGGGCCATCACCGCATATTTTACGTGGGGGCAGG
This sequence comes from Bacillota bacterium, assembly GCA_021821465.1. Lineage (GTDB taxonomy): Bacteria > Bacillota > Sulfobacillia > Sulfobacillales > Sulfobacillaceae > Sulfobacillus. The sequence goes on along the minus strand of JAKACM010000011.1, from coordinate 37,524 downwards.
TTCTGCGGGACGTGCCGGTGTTGTGGATGCCGTCGAATTGCCCCCCACTTTTGGGGTTGATCCCACTCTCGTGCAAGGTTTGATGGCCGGTGGCGACCCGGCCATCAAAAAAGCCCGCGAAGGTGTGGAGGACGATTGGCCTCAGGGCCAAAAAGATATTGTCGACTCCTCGGTAAGTAACCAAGACGTCGTCATTGGCCTGAGTGCTCATGGCGATACCCCCTATGTTCTGGGGGCTCTTGAAGAAGCCAAGCGACAAGGAGCCCATAGTGCCGTGATCGTGAATAACCTGGGCACTGAGGCCGCCCGGAAGGCCGACGTGACGATTTTTGTCGACAGCGGACCGGAAATTTTGGTCGGGTCGACTCGTCTCAAGGCAGGAACCAGCGAAAAAGTCATTCTCAATATGATTTCCACGGTGGCGATGATCCGGCTAGGCAAAAGTTATGATAATTTGATGGTGGATTTCGCAGCGACCAATCAAAAATTGCAGGAACGGGCCATACGGGTCTTTATGCTAGCTACCGGGAAATCCCGCCGTGAGGCTCAAGACTGGTTGCATAAGGCGCAGGGACAATTGCCTGAAGCTATTGTCATGAACCGGTTGCAAGTCGAGCATGAGCGAGCGGTTGACTTATTGCGGCAATACGGTTCGGTTGCTGCCGTGATCCGTCAAATCCTGCCAAAGGAGGCGCCGTAATGAGCTGGGGCATCAATATTTCCAGTGCTCACCGGCAAAATCGCGCCTTAATCTTACGGCTGATTTTGCAAAATCCCGAGATATCCCGAGCTAAATTGGCAGAGCGCACCCGCCTCACGCCCGCATCCATTTCCAACATTACCCATAGATTGATGGAAGACAGGTGGATCGAAGAAACGGGCACCTTGGACTCGATTGGGAGCGCCGGCAGAAAATCCATTGGGCTTTGCATCCGTCCCGATTATTATCGCATTCTGGCCATTCATATGCACCGTCAGGGGGTCTCCGTGGGACTTTGTCGCCTCAACGGGACCATTGCCGCGGAAAGCGAACTGAGTTGGGACGAAGCCGAGTTTCCCAGACCGTCTCAGTTGGCCGAGGATATTGCCCGGATGGTCTCGGCACTGGTGGCAGAGCCCCTTCAAGCCCAAAGTGTCTTGGGCATCAGTGTGGGTTCTTTGGGCATCGTGGATGCGGAACGTGGTATGGTTTACGCATCCTGGCCTTATCAATGGGAGAATATTGACTGGGGAAACACCTTGCACCGCTTGACCGGATATCCGGTGATTATTGACAATAACGCACGGGGCATGGCCTTAGCCGAGATTTTATTCGGACCTCACACAACGACGTCATGGTTGGCCTTTCTCTATGCAGGATGGGGCACCGGATTGGGTGTCATCGCGAATGGTGCCATTTTCCGGGGCAGTCGTGGAGTAGGCGGAGAACTCGGCCATGTGAGCATTAATTGGCAAGGGGATCAGTGTTGGTGCGGGAATCGCGGATGCTTGGAGGTTTATCTCAATCAGCAGCGCATCTTGTCGCTTTTGGGGGTGAGTCGCCCAGAGAACATTCCGTCGGCACTGAGTCAGATCTCTTCGGAAATTCGCAAGGAATTGGAAGAAATACTCGCGACGGCCTTGGTCAGCCTGGTCAATATTTACAATCCGTCCACGATTGTTGTGGGGGGTTGGTTGGATCAAGCGTGGCCCATCTTAGAATCTTCGGTGATGAAGCTGGTGAGGGAGCGAATTCGGTATTGGCAAACCCCACTCGTGCAAGTCGTGCCTTCATCCTTCGGCCCCGCAGTCGGATTGCTCGGGGCAAGCGCCATTGGTTTAGAAGAATGGGTTTATGGCCACGGGGCCTCATTAGAGACTTCTATACCTTCGAGTGTGATGGCGTCTCGGACTGAGGATCAACCATGACAACCGTGAGAGAAGCGACACCGAAAGACTTCACGGCCATTTCCCACATTTGGGCAGACGAGTTGTCGCGAGACTGGATGGGAGAGGAACGTTTTGTCCGTGATGTGCTGACCGACCCCTATATCACACCTCACTCGTGGTGGGTGGTAACCCAAGAGAAAGAAGTGCGGGGATTTATAGTACTTTCCCGCATCTTCGACCAGACTTGCCACGTGGGCGCCGTGGCCATACACCGGCCTTGGCAGAAGAAGGGGTTGGGCCGTTTGTTGTGGAACCATGTCCACGTGCTTTTACGTGACCAAGGGGTCAAGCACGTGCTTTTTGATGGGATCTTACCCCCGGTTTTTATTCCCGGCATTGATCGCATTGCCTATCCGGGAGCTTGGGACTGGCTGAATCAAGTGGTGGGAGCGCAGCCTTTGCCATCCATTATGGCTATGATGCGTTCGTTAGATGACGTGATGGGTCTGGATGATGACAGTGGGGGCAAATCTCCCGCCCAAGACTTGATGATGGGTATAATCCCACCCTATATGCGAGCGGAGGCGATACAAACGGCTGAAGAGCATTTTGGGCCCGGATGGGTGAGAGCCCTGCGGGAAACATGGCGGGCGGATCTCACGCCCAGTCGTGTGCTCGGGATTTTTTCCAATCGGCATGTTTTGGGTCTCAGCGTAGTGGGCGGATATGATCAACCCCTGGGCCGCTTAGGACCGATTGGTGTGGTAAACGCCTTGCGGGGTCAAGGTTGGGGAGGGCGACTGCTTGATTATACATTACGCTATATGAAAACCTATGATGTGCCTCAAGCCTATTTTTTGCATTGTGACGAAGGCATTCCAGCCTATTTTATGTATCTGCGTCACGGATTTCAGGTGACGAGAACTTTTGTTCCCTTTTCCATCGAGGTGATCTAACCGTGAGTGTATCTCTTTCCAAGGGATTTATGGGTCGCCTTGACACCTGGGCTGTGAAAACCGGTAAATTTCCATAATGGTATTGTTCGCAAAAACACCGTTGAAATCCCATCGATCTGCATCTTGATTCATTGGGACAACGTCAATTTTTTACCGAATTGGTTTGTTTTTGTCTGTTCGCATTAATCAAGTCCCGGACATTTCCTTATGGTGGAATGATAGCCTGACTCTCGCGAATAAAAATCTAGGCGGTTATGATCCTAATCCCTACGCATTTGCAACATTTTGGAACTTTCAAACATGGCATTGGAAGTAGGGGATTCCAAATATTCTCGACTCGAGAATGGATGGTGCAATTAGAAGACGTCAATGGCGAGCGGGAGCCGCAAGGCGGCTTTGCTGTGATCGAGAGGAAAAGATGGCAAGAAATCGTGGCCCCTAGATTTGCCCATGCCGATCTTTACCAATGTATTTAGTGCAGCATTGTCCATTCCCGTGGTAAGATCCTCTGTTCGATATTTTGTTTGTGCATCCCGCTAAAGACACGACCGTGAGAGTCGTATACAATTTCTCTCATCGCAAGAACCTATTAACACTCCTTTCATTAATCGAAGAATAACAAATTCGTCGCATAACCTCGGCCAGTCTTTTATAAAGGGCGACGTCAAGAGGAGGAAAGAAATGTCCGACAAGGGTTCGGACAATCCATTTCGGAGCGAGACGCATGGAATTGACATTATTCCCGAAACCGAACGCCAAGGCCATACCCGTCAATTATTTTGGGTGTGGGTGGCGGCGCAACTTACTCTCAGTGGGATAATTATTGGTCAACTGCTTCCATGCTTGGGATTGAGTCTTGGTAGTGCTCATGTTTTCCCTCATAAGGGCCCAAGATTGATTGGAATTACGCCGGCGCTAACCATTTGGCGGCTTAGGGAACAGTGGCAACCTTTATCTTAGCCGGTTCAATCGGCATCATGTCGACCTCACTCTCGTGGACAAATTATGGATCAGATTACATCCGGTATTTTGCGAGGAACTCCTCGCGTAAAGCCATTGTTTGATATACAACATGCGGCGGGGGTTTGCCCGCATTTCTTTTTCTATTGTTGGAAGTGTTGCTCCGCCGCTTCATTAATCCGAGTGTGTTTCAGAGAAATCCCGCGAGTGGTAAGGTGGCCGTGCTGCTCAACCGGTATGTCTTTCCGTTTTTTTGTCGTGGTTTTGGGAAAAATAGCCAACAATTATATGAATTCCTACAATTCCTCGAGGAGCTTTCTGGATATGGGCTTTAAATTGTCCCGTTGGTTCTGTGATTTTGGATTCGATGGTGTCCTCAACCATTGCCGTATACGCTTTATTGGTGGCTCCCGAGATTATGCTATCAGCTCGATTGACAGAATTTCTGCAACCCGATTCGGAATAAAGGTGTGAAGAAACTGGGAACTTTTGATTTAAGGTCTTCAACCTATTTGGCTTATATGAATGTTAACAGTCCATTGTTTTAGTTGATGCTCGAAGGAGCAGGGGGAGGATGACTTTTGCAGCAATTTGACAACGTCCTCATTTTTTCCAGTGTTATGCAACAATTGAATACGGTAGTCATTATAAACGATAAGGGGACCATATTGATCGATCCGGGATTTTTCCCCGGGGAAATCCAAGAAATTCAACAATTCTTGGAGCAGTCTTCCACTTCTTGCGAACGTCTAATGGTCCTCACTCATTCCCACTATGACCACATTGCCGGAGCCCCCTATTTTCCGAATTACCGGCTAGCCGTGTCACAATTATGGGATCGCGACAATGAGAAACGATCGGCGCGGCGTCTCGAACAGTTTGACAGTGAATTTTACGTAGAAAGACCCTGGCCAAGAAGAGTTAAACTGGCTGAACCTAGTGTTTTCGTCAATCACCAAGAAACTCTCGGACCCATTCGATTCTTTCATACACCCGGACATACTCTGGACAGTCTGAGCCTTCTATACGAGAACATCCTTATCGTGGGGGATTATCTATCTTCTCTTGAATTTCCTTTTATCAACAAGTCCTTCGCGAGTTACGAGACGAGTTTGACTATGTTCGAAGAAATAATTGCGAAGAATGGGGTGAGCATGTTGATATCTCAACATGGGCCCCCTGCCTTGAGTGCCGATCATATGTCAGGACGCATTTATTCAGCCCGGGATTACATAAAGCAACTCCGAGTATTGGTGGATCGTGCCGCCATGAACAAATCCTCGCGAGATGACATGATCCAAGAAGCGCTGACTATGAAATATCAAAATCGTGCCATCCCCCCGGGACTTGTGCGAGTGCATCAACAAAATCTCGAACTGTTGTGGACAGAGGTTCAAGAAAACTGAGTTATCGTCAAAGAGATTTATCATGATATGTTCGGTAACCACTATTATGGCCTGAGAGCGGTTAAATTTTTATGACATTTAGAGGTGCGTTATCTGGTAAAAATTTCGGTACAACGTGATACATGGCTTGCTCGTACGAATAGTTGCAAGACACTATGGTATTTCTATAGTTAGCCAATCGGTTCTAAGACATCAAGCCGCTGCACCCCAGGCCTTAGCTCTATATTCTCACATCGTAAAGGCAGGAGATTTTGTATTTGTTACAGGGTAAATGCCGATCGATCCCCTGACCAATGAGTATGTTCGAGGAGATATTATCAAACAAGCTCAAAGAGTGTTGGAAAACCTCCGCATTGTCCTTGCATTGTCCTCGGCACTCTTGACTGTGATTTCCATGATGTGGTGTCGGCTCGGGTGTTCTTAACGGATATGCATAATTTTGAAACCGTAAACCGCGTTTATGCAACTTATTTTGATGAGGACTTGCCTGCCCAAACATGTGTGGCAGTAACGGAATTGGCAGGAAAAGCCGATATCGAAATGGATTTGGTTGTTTATAAACCTCATCTCTCCAGTTCGTAGCCGAGATTTCAATATTGCATGAATCCTTTATCGTATTTCAATGGTGGGGCACTATTTTGGGAAGGGCGGAGATCATGAGATATCTTCTGAGGAGTATAGGATTTTTTACCCTGCTGGGTTTGTTAGCGGGTTGTGGTGTGGCTTCTTCCGCTTCCCCATCACCTCATGTGGGTCACCTTGTCTCGGCAACATATCTTCGCAGTGGCCTTTCGTTAAATTCGGTGATGTCTAAAGACTATGTGGGGATCGAATTACCGGTCGGTCCTCCGATCTATCAAAATGTGGTAAAGAAGATGCAGATTCAGGCCATTATTCATTCGGGACCATTTGTGTATAATGTCGGAACCTTAGAAGGAGAACCGGTTGTCGTCAATGTACCTCCTCTGGACGGCATTACTATTCGCTCTCTCGCGACGGAACGGATGGAAACGATTTTTCATATTGGCTCTTTCCTCTATGCGGGAACCTCAGGGTCGCACTTGCGGGCATTAAGCTTTGGGGATGTAGTCATCGGAGCTAGAATTGTGGATTTTGGCAATTTTATAGCTTCACGCCATGGAACTATGACTCCCGGGGAATTTCATAACACAGAGTCCGGTGTGGGGGCGGGAAAATTTCTATATTTATATAGCAACCCGACATTGGTCAAGATGGCGGCGCAAGTGGCCACTCCGCAAAAACTAGGGAAGACTCCGGCTGGCGTCTTGGATGAAAAGACGGGAAGGTTGCCTTGGGTGATGAAATTCGGGACACAAGGATCCAGTCAAATGTGGCTGAAAGATCCGGCGTGGATAGCTGCAAGCGACAAGATCTTTCATGAAGTCGACGAATCCGGCGACTATCCCTCCGCATTGGCCTCCATGATGAATCATGTTCCGTTTGTCGAAATCAATACCATCTCCGATAATGCTCTCAAAGTTCCCACGCAATTCAACGCGTTCTTTCATGAGGATTCACTCTTTGCTCAACGTCGGTCCAACGAGATTCTTTTCAAGCTGCTTCAGGCCATGGCCAAACGTCATATGATCTCTCCCCCTCCCGCGAATCCTACAGCAGATCCTTATGTCACGGGAACCTTCCGCCATGCTCTGACCCCTCCGTCATATGTTGAGAATCCATGAGATATTGTACAGAATCGCATGTTGTTAGGCGGTATGATACAAAACTAGCACTGGCGGGTGGGTGCGGGAGTTTGGTTAAATCTTGAAAAAGCGGTACCCGTAATCTCATTGCACTAACTTACACATTAAGCTCCCACGCTATGAGTGGGAGAACTGATTGGGTCGCGTCACGCCTCAAAGGTCACTGGCACCATCACTAATGCGAGAGCGCAATTTGTTCTTCCGGACGGGAAGTCAGCCGCGTTCTGATAATTGGCTCAGCCAATTATCAGAACGAAACCGCGTACGAGCAATACGCTGCGATCCGAATTCATATTCCGCCGCCATCAGAATGCCGCTGTTTCAAAAATATGGTTTCCAATAATACTGATGATGTAAGTGCGCAATCGATTGGGCATCCCGCGCGAACTTGCGGATTTCAGGTGGTTAGTTCGGGAGCGCGATGATGAACTCAAGTGGACCTCCTTTTCGAGACAATTTTTTAGCCCTTGAAGTGTGAGACTGATGTCTCTTCCTTTGATGACGTGAGATGAACAATCCTAAGGGTTATGGTTCAGGATCTTGGGTCATGCGGCGGCATATCGTTCAGGACATGCGATTCACGAGGTCACTGTTCCTGAGTGGTTTGAATGGCCGTTCCATCCCGTCTCACAATACGGCCCACCATCGTCACGGATGCAAATCTCGCTTGTCGCCCCCGCACGCGATCCGGCAAATCCGCCGGGTCCCGATACGCTAACTGATCCCCAGTTTTTGGCAATTGCGATGATTCAAGGGTTGTGGGGTCAGAGTTTTTTGCGTTCACTAGCAGCTACGATCGTGGCTGTGGGCCACGCTGCAGAGTGCCCCGCCCCGGGACGGGGTGGGTAAACTGATCCCCATCCAGGCCATACCCGAGATGCGCCGGAGAATCAAAAAATCGCATCCATTCGGCCAGTCATTGATGAGGTCTGTCGGCAACGAAGAAAGGAATTGGCTAGGTGGCGACCAGATCTTCTCTGGCGATGCGGTTAACCGACGGAATACGGTGGCGAAAATCCGTTTGAGCGCGCCATAAGGTGCGCCATACGACATCACCCATCTGAAGTCCCCCATGGCCCAAGCGCCATAAGGTATGGGTCCGCGCGCCCATCCCGATCTTTTCCGGCGCGTTCCATCGCCCATCCGCCCACATTGAGCCCGTAATAGGTCCCAGCGAAGATCAACAGCATCCGATCCCCACGTGCGAGAGTGCCTAATTTGACTCCGCCTGGGCTGAAACCCCTCGTACACATCATTTTTTTGATCCCGGAAGCATCCTTCGGTGGTAAACCGCTGGCCGGTGGCCGCGGTAATGAGACGAGTTGGCCCGGTCGCTTTCCGCAATCCCGCCGACACCACTAAAAACCCGGGGTCGGAATAGCCCGCTTCGGAAAAGAGACCATAGTGCCCAAGGTCGTGCGTGGAGAGCGCCGTAACTGTCCGTGCGTGTGAAAAAAACTGGTGATAGACTCTAATCGAACCATCGGGATCCTCCGCGTGATGCAAATGTCGTACAGTCAATCTCTTCGACAGCGGATCCCGATTTTCCTTGGCATCCCGATATTTTTTTCATCGCGACAATTCATTCTATCCGGACAATAAAAACTGGGGATAAGCTAGCCCGATACGAGTTACCGACAGCCATCTTCAGCAATAATTCGACAAACCCATGTGTTTGACAGGATTTCCGCGGTTCCAACCGAGGAAAAGAGCTCAGGCTCCGCATCGGCATGCGAGGTGGTGTCCGCCGGACGAACTTATAGTAGGGATACGCCGGTGACAAGAAAAGACCCAATATAAAGAATATATTGACGAGTAAATGGAGGTTTGTCATCATTGAACTGGAGAACTCATCTGAGGGACACGTTCTTCCTTTCATCATCAAGACTCTCAACCAGCCCATATTATACCGACTTTTATCGGGCGAGAGGGGAAATGTGCTCTTTACCGAGGCTGGAAGGCAGGAAAATCCTCATCATTGCCAAAACTTTTGTTAGGTGTCTCCGATTCATGTCTTTTAGGGAATTTCTGGACTCTGTTTGGACTGATCGAAGTTCCCGTATTCGCAAAACAGGGGATGTCTCATGGATTATGGCAATGGTGGAAGGCAGTCAGATTCAGATAAGGAGGAGCAATTCGTGAAAACCCCATTAACGCCCTTGGCCTTGGCAGATCGGGCGTTTAAATATTACGATCGCCGTCTGGCGATTCTCGATGGAGAGTATCAAGATACTTATGGGAGTTGGGCTAAAAGAATCTTTCGACTGGCGAGGGCTTTGAAGGCGGCCGGTGTTAGGGAAGGGGACCGAGTGGCCACGTTGATGCCCAATACCCGATACATGTTGGACATGTTCTATGCCGTGCCTTGGATTGGCGGTATCTTAGTGCCGCTGAATACCCGCTTGGTAAGTGAAGACTATGGATATATTTTGGCACACTCAGGAGCGAGCATTTTGGTTGTAGACAGCAATTTGTGGCCCGCTGTCGAGTCTCTTGGCGATAGATTGCCGGAAGTTTGGATAACCGGATCACGGATCGAAGGATACCCTGACTACGACCGCTTGTTACAAGAATATTCCGATGAGCCGATCGCTCTGCCGGAGATTAATGAAGACGACACTATGACATTGAATTATACAAGCGGAACAACCGCTCGACCAAAAGGGGTTGAATTGACCCACCGCAACTTGCTGATCAACGCCATGGACTTTGCGTATCATTTGAACGTGGGAATCGGGGACGTTTATTTGCACACACTTCCCATGTTTCATGCCAACGGATGGGGTGGAGTATGGGCGGTGTCGGGAGTGGGGGGTGTGCATGTGACACTGCCCAAGGTCGAAGGCAATATAATTTGGGAACTCATCCGCCGCCATGGGGTGAGTCGTATGTGTGGAGCGCCGGCGGTCCTCAATATGATACTGCAGACTGCTAAGACCCAAGAGGTTACCAAACCCCTTCGCGTGGCTACTGCGGGTGCTCCTCCGCCGGCAGCGATTATTGAACGGATGGAATCCTTGGGATTTCAGGTTCTGCATGTCTATGGACTGACCGAAGTGTCTCCGTTTATTACCGTGTCGGAATGGATCCCGGAAGAGAAGAGCGATCTTGTGGAGAACCGGGCGCAACGGTCGGCATATCAAGGTGTGGCCCAAATTCTTGCGGGGGAGGTCCGTGTGGTACGGCCCGACGGGCACGATGTGGAGGAAAATGGCCAAGACATGGGCGAAATCATTTGCCGGGGCAATGTGGTCATGAAGGGGTATTACCGACAGCCTGAGGAGACCGCAAAAGCGATTCGAAATGGCTGGTTCCACACAGGAGACTTAGCCGTCGTTCACGACGATCATTACATTGAGATTCGGGATCGGGAAAAGGATGTTATCATTTCGGGAGGAGAAAATATTTCCTCGGTAGAAGTCGAGTCCGTTTTGTTCCGACATCCCTCAGTGCAGGATGCGGCAGCGATTGGCGTGCCTCATCAAAAATGGGGTGAGACGGTGAAGGCCATAGTGGTGGCAAAACCCGGTTTAACCCCGACGGAAGCTGAAATTATCGCTTTTTGCCGCGATAATATGGCGCATTTTAAGGCGCCGACTTCCGTGGACTTTGTTACCGAGTTGCCGCGCACGGCCAGCGGAAAAGTGCAAAAGTTTGTCTTGCGCGAACCTTACTGGGCGGAACGGGTTAAACGCATCAATTAGTTTTCTGGTCCATTGACGAGGGTTCGTCAGAACGGCCAAGGATCTCTTACAGCTTGCACTGACCAATCGATGAAGCTCACGGTTGTCCCTGTGAACGTGCAGGAGCCATATCCACCAGGGCAGGCGGGTTGCTTGACGGTTCAGAGCCCGCCTGCCCTGGTGGCTGATACCCATGACATTTATCACACCAATGAATAAGGCTTGCCACATCCACACCAACCTTTCTGGCGTTCCAAGTTGCCCATTACTTCGCTGTCTATCGCATCCTTCGCGGCGGTGATGGAGACCTTTGGGGGGTGTCGCAAAGACTTGATTTTTGGGGTAACGTTGTTTTCGCGTTATCGGCGTCAGAATGCGAAGGGGCTACCTGCTCCGGACGCGCCGTTTATGGCTTTACAACTCAAGACAGAGGATTTGGAACATTGTGGAGGCCAACCTTAGTGAAATCCATCTCTATTAATAGATAACGATAAGTTCACACGTCACAGATTTCTACGATCATAGATACTTGTCAGTTCTAACGTTATTGACTATCGTAAGCAATAAGGTGTTCATGCTTGGTGAAAGATAATGGAAAGGAGACTATACTATGCGTGCTGAGCTTATCACTTTTGCTGGCGGGAAACGAGAACTTGAAGGGTATCTGGTTTTCCCCGATAAACCCCAGCCATCTCCCGCTGTGATCGTGGTCCATGAAATTTGGGGAGTAGACGACCATATCAAAGGTGTCGCTCGTCGTTTTGCCCAAGAGGGCTATGTGGCTTTGGCTCCTGATCTTTACAGCGGTGAATGGCGTGATGCTATGAAACCCGACAAGATCATGGCGGGTATGATGGTCTTGCGGGACGCACCGCCCGAAGTGCAGCGAGATCCGGCTAGAATGGCTGAAGTTCTTGCTACACGTTCCCCCGAAGAACAAAAAGCATTACAGACGTTGATGCGCATCATGTCTTCGCAACAGCGGCAAACATTTGCCGAAGAATTGGTTGGCGCCAGCCAATATCTTGCGACACGGCCCGAAGTTGATGCCGATCGGATCACCAGCATGGGATTTTGCATGGGTGGAGGGCTGGCTATACATATGGCCACGAAGACCCCAGACTTGTGGAAAACCGTCATTTTCTATGGAGAAAACCCGCCTTTAGACCAAGTACCTGCCATAAATGCCAAGGTATTTGGCATTTATGCCGGAAAAGATCGCCGCATTACCGATCTTATCCCCGAGTTCCAAAAAGCCATGGAGGAGTCCGGAAAAGCGTTCACCTACAAGGTAGAAGGGGGAACACAGCACGCCTTTTTCAATGATACCCGGCCTATGTATAACAAAGAGGCGGCGGAGGATGCATGGCAAGAGGTTTTACGGTTTCTGGCCAAGGAATAGTCTGGGACCCCATCTCTTTCCCGCAGGAACCATAGGGGAACGAGAACTTTTCTCATGATCCACAGCACAACACTGTTATCCGGGCAGAAGGAGCAACTGACCCCCGAAGTCTTCGGTAACATGGCGAAATGGCGGTCGGATGCCTGGATCCGGCATAATGCGTACGATTCATAAATGCCCTCTGCAGATTGCAAACCGGGAACCCCGCGAAGCGAACTTCCCCCACATCAACCCGGTAGAGTTTGGTGGTGGGGGTTTACTTCTTCATGTGATCGGCATGGTAACAAGACGTCTTGTGCCCATTCACTGGAGTGTGGACTGAGATAGGCAACAAGATGATTAACGGTCCGAAAAATATGAGTCAGGAAGTCGTGGTGGCCAGTCGTCATGTGATTCTTGTTTGCGAAAGATTGTTCCTATCCTGAGGAGAACAATTTCTTAGTGTGGCTGGTTCAGAAACCGCCATTTTTTGTCACAAATGTTTTGACATGTATCATTAAGTCTCATAAGGACTATCGGACCCGTTGGGGAACGGCCCGCGTGGAGATCCTTGGCTGGCCTAAAGAGAGGGCGTGTTGGGATGCCCTTAATCTTGCTGACACCTGGTCAACTCATGGTTAGAGAAGGTTCTCGCCATCTATACGATGGGGAGTGAGTGTGGAAATGCGCTTGCTTCTTTTGGTCTTCGTTCTTGTCAAAACCACCCACGCTTCTCATGCCGTGGTTCGACGCAGGCATCGTGCGTGTGAATGCGACAGCCCATCGGCTACCATGTGGGATAAAGCCAATGTAGACGTCAACCCGTGTCTTAGCGGCAATACTTTTATCACCACAATGCAATAATTCACTTGGTCTGATGTTTATGGCCCGAGACTGTCCGAGGCTTGGGTTTCCTCGTACTTCCACTGAGAGTGACTCCATCCACTGCTTGGGTCAATTTGTAGACGATGAGGTAGTTGAGGCTAACTCCTTCCTCTTCGGCCCGTAAGGCCAAGGCCCGATGAAGGGATTTTGGCAGTCGTACATTAAGTTTGCCCGAATAGGATGCCGGACGTAATGTTGGGGTCTGGATGGGAATTGACTGTTCCAAGGCTGTACTGATCCAGGCCGCCTTGGCGTCTTCGATCAGTGTCAAGGCCTCCTCCTTGGTTTCTCCCTGGGTAATACAGCCAGGCAAATCGGGAATGGCTGCGACATACCCGCCCTCTTTAACCGGGTATAGCTCGATGCGATAGGGCAAAGTGATGAAATGGTCAACGTCTTTGTTACTCATGGGTCAGTTCCCTCCTCATCAAGTACCCTGAGCGCCTCTTTGACATAGAATTCCTTGACATACGGGCTATACTTAGGGACAGTCAGCATCCTAGTTTCCTTAGTATATACATAGACTCGATCCACTTCGGGGTTGTCGGCGCACATACCCCGCTCGTTGCAAAATTTTATCCAACTCGTCAAACGTTACCGATTTCGGATTGTTGTGGATCCGGGTCGGTAGCTTTTCCCATTGGCTCATGCACGCTCTCCTTACTTTGATGGTACTATATGAAGTGGCATAAAACAATGCGTTAGGGATGGATAGTCGTGATTGCATCAAAGTTTAACACCTCTCCCAAATCGAGCACGCAAGACGATTTTACATAGTGACTACACGGCTGGCCTAAACCGGGGATCGACATAGAAAGACGGTTATTGTCTTGTCTAAATCGGCCTCTGTCGTCTCCCAATACTTCGTCAGCAATACTCTACTGCGAAGGGAACGTCTTTCAAGAAATCCGCTATCTGTTCCAATGGAATATAGCCACCGGTAGGTCGGTAGGATAATGAGGGATGTTTCCGGGTCCATTGCCTTGCGTGTTCTTGCAAATCTAAGCATCCGTCCATGTCAAGGCGGGATATATCTTAGGCCTCATGCTTTGCCGTGACATTGTGATCTGTTTCTCCTGGTTGCGAGTGTCGGTTGAGATGGGAAAGGGGCGACACGGATTACGCCCCTTTTGTATCATTAGGAATGGCTGAAAGTCCAGTAGTTTGGAGAATAGAGATCTGACACGGGATTGAATGTCTTCATGCTGCCATGCAAATTCGCGGCATGGACATTTAACGTCGAATTCCAAGGTATCCATAGTACGGGCAAGTCAGCGGCCGCCCATGTTTGGTAAGCATTCATCCGCGACGTAATTTCCGAGGGAGTTCCGGGCGCGTAGGTTGCCTGTATAAGATGATTCATCTGGGAACTTTCGTATCCGCCAAAATTGGCTCCCGACCCGCTGGCAAAGAGACCGCCACCGGAGGGGTAGAAGTCGGGCTCGTAGGTCCAGCCGCCGCCCCACCATACCATATTCCATTTCGTCGGGTCCGTCTGATTGGCAAAAGCAATGATGTTGTCAAAGGGTTGCGATTGTAAGGTGATTTGCACTCCTTCGGAGGCCCAATCATGCTGAATGAGCTGTACGATCGCCGTGTCGGTATTGCTGCCGCTGACATACGTCAAGGTAAACGCCAATTTGACGCCGTGAGGGTTCGTCATGACGCCATTTATCAAATGCCAGCCGTGGCTTTCCAATAACCTTTTCCCGGCTTGGGGATTGAAAGGGTATAAGGGTTTGGCCAGGGCAGGATCATAAAATTTGGTGCGAGGTTGGGCGGGAATGGGCCCATTTTCTGCGATCGCTTGTCCATGGAACATGGTCTGGACAATGCTTTGTTGGTCAATGCCCATTTGCAGCGCTTCCCGGACGTAGCGTTGTTGGAACACGGAACCGAGGCTATGAGGAGCTTTGCTACTCAGATTCGGCTGTAGATAATTGAAGCCGAAAAGATAAGCCGGAGATAACCGATCATGGGTGAGTTGCGCCCGTGCCCCCCATAACGAGGCCGGTAGGTAGCCGACGGAGATGGTTCCGTTTTTGAGTCCGGTGAATTCGCTGCTGGCCGAAGACTCGTATTGGAAAACGACTTTAGTGAGAGTCGATGGGTGGCCGCCGTATTGCGGATTCGGCACAAAGGACCAGTAATTGTTCGCTTGCATCGTATCAAAGTGATAGGGACCGTCTACGACGTTAAAGGCCGGATTCTTGGGGGAATTGGCCACCGATTTGATGAATGCCAAAGTTTTGATCATGTTCCCCGGATACTTATCCCACACAAACTTTGGTACGGGAGCAATTTGAGCTAACCCATTGCGTATGAACCATTGGGGATTGACCGGCTGCGTTAATGTCACAATAACCGTATGGCTACCGCGAGTCGTGACGCTGCGCCATTGGGAAGGAATTCCGCCGACTCCGGACCCCGCGTGAGACCACGGCAGGTTGGTTGCGTGAGTACTGGTGGTTTTGATAATGTTCCACGTGAAGAGAACGTCTTGGGCTGTGATCGGTTTCCCATCGGACCATTTGTAGCGGGGATTTAACGTAATCGTAAAAACCGTGTTATTGTGTGAAACGTTGACGTGTGAGGCTAAGGATCGGTTGTAATCAATCCCGTCTGTTCCGGTGATGGTTAAAAGAGGTTTATACAGCAGAGACTCCATTTGCATGTTGACATCACTGCCGGAACCCACGGCGCGAATGGGAAAGAACCAGTTGGGTGATGTTTGCGGTGTCAGGGCCACCACGGCGGTTTTTACTGCCGCGGCGGGGCTGGAAGTGCTGCCGCAGCCGGCACTCACGATGGGCAATAGGGTCGCACCGACAATAGCCCCAATGAATTTGTATGTCATGACAGGATTTCCTCCTTGCATCTTTGTGGTGCAGATTGCACCACCAGATCGGTGGTAATGGCTTAAACGGAACGGAAGGTAGGTACAACTGATGAGATAGACCGCAAATTGAGTATCGATCGGCGTCTTCACTCATTCCGGTCACATCAATCGACAAGGGACGTCACATTTCTCCATCGTCACCCAGATGTGTTCAGAATTATACCACGTGGAAGCTATGATAGATGAACGAATCTTGTGCCAATTGTTGGACGCAGAAATTCCTTGCGCAAAACTTGTCAAATCAAGGGTTGGGTCAGGGAAAGGGCCCGTGTACGGCGATTGTAGATGAAGAATTCCCGATGGGATTATCCGAATTTCGTGCGGTGGGGAATTTCTTGCTCCTTACCGGATATTCAGCATTTTTCACAATAGATTAAGAAACACAACCCTGTCGACAGGTTAGTTGTCGTCGTCAAAATCAGGGTATTGCAGGGGGGCTTGCCCTTTCTGTTCGACGATAATCGGCTTTGATAGGATAACACCGGGAATGAGCGCTTGTACACGGATCGTGACGACCCACCAGGACCTGAAATCAAATACGTAGTGAAAGGTTTGCCCCGTATTCAGACCAATCTGCCCTAAACTTAAAGTTTGAGCCGCGGCCCAGATCCCATCGAGGGTCTCCAGACCTACACTGAGGATATCGTCTCGGGGTCCACCGACCAAGGAAAACACCCATGAGTGATCATTCTCCCAATCAAAGAGACTTTGAATCAATCTATGCAACTTGTCAAATGTCATCGTGGCACACACATCCACGGTGCGACTGACAGGGTAGTTATCCAGCGTCATAATAAGTCGGTAACCACCGGTAAACGACTCGGTAGGTATAGCAGGTCCATGGGGTAGTTCAGGCATACTCAGGCCCCCGCCGTCTCGCCAAAATCCCCCCAATGGTGAAGGCTCAGAATCTATCTCTACCGTACGTCGCTGCAAGAACTCACTCAAGACCGGAGTCGTTTTGGGCAAGAGTGACAAGTTATGGGATTGGTAGTGGATCAATACCGGAGGTTGAAACAAGGCAAAAATGACGGGCAGAGGGGGACAATCGCCATGATACCAACCTTGGGCCAACAGTTCAGCCGCGAGTTCCGTCGGATGGACACTTCGCCGACGGCGCTTTAGAATTTCATACGCCGCGGCACGGATACCTTTAGTGGTTTCTCTTGGTTCGCATGTCTGCCAAGTCGTAGGATGTATCGTGAAGAAATTGCGTTCCCCATCGGTACAGCAAATTTCGACAGCATTGGCTCCGGCCACTGCTACGCGATGCAGCCAATCCTTCACCGCCTTAGATATTACAGGCCTCATCAAATAGGATTGCCAATGCAAAACGTGGCGGGTTCCATCGCTCAACTCAAAGACCACTTGCTCACCTTGAGAATAATTTGGCTGCCATAATGCGAAGACTTCCGGGAGCCATAGGATCAAAGGGGTTTCATTGTTCCACCCGCTTTCTTGCGGAAATGGTTGCAGAACCTTAGCACCTGTACGAAATCGTGGTAAGTAGACGTAGTGGTGATCGTCGGCCCGAAAACACCCGGGTATGTGATTCAGTTTGGCGAGCAAACGTTTTCGTCGCTGAGGGGGTGATGACGGCCAATCTGCCATAACCTCATCGGCGATCTGATCAATGTCTAATACACCCGATTTTTGTTGGAGGTAGGGCATTAAACTCTCTTGTGTGAGATTCATAATCCACTCCTATGAATTGCGGCGATCACATGAGTTCAACTTGAGCTCATCGTTACAGTATTGTCTTTTCATCGGCGGTGCTTGTGAGGTGAGGAGAAAAACCTTCTTCTGCATGTTTCGCATGGTCTTCCCCGCTTCACTCGTCTCTTTCACGTTCCTGGAATTTCGCGCATATGTCAAGGGAGAATTCAAAGAGCCTGTCACACAACCATCAGAAGGACGCAGAAGCTGGACACGACTGCGAGGACCGCGCGAAGGGACCCTCGCCTCCAGGGTTTCGTCCCATTCTTTTGTGTGGTTTAAACCGGACAGCGATGACACTGCTATTAGTGGCTTTGGCAGTTCCAATAGGCTTAGGAGTTCTCGAATCTGTTGTGGCCCTGGTATCTTTGCCGGTCATGTTTGCCCTCATGGGTGGATCAATTGTGTTGGGGGTGGTAATAGTTGCTCGGAAATCGGCAACATAAAGTGTCGGCACGACCTATCTCGATCGGCACACCAACCCAAATTCCTTCAGAAACCCGACAAACTCACCTCAGCGGCGTTGGCCGTCTTGTAACAGGTCCTTTCAAACGCGGTAATAATGTTGAATTGCCAAGTATTCTGCTTGATTAAGAGATTGATACGCCCCTTATTGAGGAATGTCTCCCATTTTCTAAAGAGAGAACACTACTCAAAATATCACAACGGCACCAACGTATCGTATTGCCGGAAAAAGTCTCGGCTGATATCTTCGCCAATCTTATCCTTATTAGTATCTAATTCCCTTTTGATGTTGCATATCATGAAGAAGATGTTCCCATCGGTTGTTCTTGATAGCATGAATGGCTAAAGATATTCTATTACGTAATAGACAAGAAGGTATGTTCTATGAGTTAAACCTGAGAACAAATGCCAATAAGAGTACAGTCTGGACAAGGCCGCAACTTTGAAAAGACTTAGGATGTCAACCGCTCGGGACAGGAGGAGAAGAAAAACCCTCTGAAAACTTTACAAACACCAGAGATGAATACACTCCGTAGAAACCTGCCATTTTGGCAATATGCAGGGGGGCAGTTCGTTTCGGGACTGGGAACCCAGTTTACCAATTTCGCAGTGGCGTTAATCATCACAATCAGGCTCGGCTTTGAGTTTTGCTCTGTCACTGTCTTTAACTATGGTTCCTGGGTTGGCTTTCAGTCTGATTGGCGGTTTGGCGTCGGATCGGTTTGATCGACTCAAAGTGTTGATTGTGGTTGATGTATTGCAAATGCTTATCAGCTCATCTCTCGGAGTCTTGGCTTCAGAAAACATCTTGCGGATATGGGAGCTCTATGTGGCAGCGTTCTTGTTTGGCACTTGTAGATCTTTTCGGTATCCTGCGGCCATGGGTGTCGTTCCGGCGTTGATCAAAGATGCGACTTTGGAGAAAGCCAACTCCATGCTCGGATCTTTAGCACAGGCGGCAACTCTGATTGGCCCTTTACTGGCCAATGCCGCGATAACTCTTACAGGGGTTGCCATGGTCTTTTTTATCGACGGGTTTTCGTTTGTGATGTCAATCCTATCAATCTTTTTGATTATTGGTCTTGTCGAAACGAGAGTTAAGAGCGCACCGGAGGGTGCTGTTCGGGGGTATGGGCGGATTTTAAGGGAATTACGGAAAAAGAAGCGTCTCTTTGGAATGCTTCTGTTCTCATCGGTGCTATCACTTGCAGTAGCACCGTTGTATGCGTCAACGCCGAAGCTGGCCAGCGAATATGTGGTGGGAACGCGTAACGGATTGACGATTTTGTGGGTGACATTGACCGCTGGTTACCTGTTGGGAGCCACACTACTCACCAAAATCTCTGCTTCAATTGATCGGGTCAAGATGTTCTTTGTCGTCCATGCCCCTATTGTCATAGGGTTTTGGTTGATTCCTTATGCTTCTTTCTTCGCAGTTGGTGCGATTTATATAATTCTTGGGGCGACCCAAGCCTTAGCCGAAATTATCATGGTGAGTGTAATTCAAAGCGAGAGTGCTGATCATCAAAGGGGAGCCGTATTCGCGCTATTCAATATGATGGGTATGTGGACTGCACCGATAGGACTTTTACTGGCTGGGTTGGTAGCGGACCATGACAGTGTATATGCGGGTTTTTTAGGCGGGGGTCTTTTGATGTTGGCGGGGGTTTTGATTGGCATTCTTAATGATTATATGCTTCTAAGACGCAAGTGCTGACCTGGCAACGCCAGGCTTTTTTAGCAACCGGCGATAGAAAACAGCTAAAAATCCCACGAAAGGACCTTCTGAAGAAAAAATGTGCAACTAAGAAGGGAGGGGCATAAGAGCCGCCGTGAATGGATTAAGTATCGATTTTGAGCCTAAAATCACTAAAGGATCAAGTAATAAAAAGCCGGTGTGAAATGCGGGTACCACCAATTCGGCGTTCTCTGGGCTTACAGATAAGACGACCTGCGGCATGCCTTTTGGTCTTGAGGCGTGATGCGAAAGAACCAAAGGGCATGGCCTCTTTAGTGGTCGCCTTCTTAACAAAAAAGACTCCGCAATCCGGAAGAGGTATCCCTTCGTCTTGCCCTTCTCGAAGAATGGACGGCATCTCCAGCATATATTACTAAGCTTTGGGAGACCGGGATGAGTGAGTCGATCGTTGTGCGGCCGCTTGATCAACTTTGAGTGCCCATTCGTTTCCTAAGACTTCTTCTAAGAGATGTTTTAGCTCGTGCGCCAACCCCGGCGCCTTGCCGGAGGTGGCTATGGCTACCACTAAATCTCCGCGATGAATCTGGGCCATGGAATAGAAATCACACCATTCGGGTTTATCGACAACATTAACCCAGGCTCCCGTTTGTTCGGCCCATCCCTTTATTTCTTGTGCTTGTGCCCTCACTTCGTCCGCAATAAATATCAAACTTCCTGCCCTCAGATCGATAGGCTCTATGGTTCTACGACTTATCTTCACTAACGGGTGTTCTTGCCACACCTTGCAAGAGGGGTGGGGAGTGTTGCTGACGATGTGTACCCTCACCCCGGCCTGCAGCAAGGAATGGACTTTCCAAGCTGCCTGTTCTCCTCCTCCGCTCACAATAACCCGATGTCTGTTTGTTTTCACGAGCACGGGGAAAAAGCTCATGATTAGTCCTCCTCTTGGCTAGAATCATCCTTTCGATCGCGATAAGCACTTTGGAGAATTTCCCGGACGTCCGGTCTGAGAATTTGGCTGGGCACATCAATACCGAGACTTAGACGTCTGCGCAGCTCGGTGCCTGATAATGACCACCACTGGTCATGATGCGGACAACTGCGGGCGGATGCGATTTCATCGCACACTGGACAGTAACCAAAAGGACGAAATGTTAAGGGAGTAATGCCAATTTCGTGGGCGTGGGATTGAACAAGGTTAAGGGCCCCAGCCGGAGGATAAAAATTTCCGACACCGGCTGCATCCCGACCCACGACAAAATGGGTGGCGCCGTAATTTTTTCGCGTGATGGCATGAAATAATGCCTCTTTGGGTCCGGCATAGCGCATAGCCGGTGGGAAAACGGCGAGGATAACCCGTTCGGGCGGAAAATACCGGTTTAGAATCTGACGATAGGTTTTCATGCGCACCAAAGCCGGCACATCATCGGCTTTGGTGGGACCTATCAAAGGATGGAGGACCAGTCCGTCAACCATTTCCAAGGCGGTTTTTTGCAACGCTTCATGGGCTCTGTGTAAAGGGTTGCGCGTCTGAAAAAAGGCCACGGAACGAAATCCCCGTTCGCGAAGAATATCCCGGACCTGATGAGGCCAGTGAGGTTCCGGGAATCCTTGATCGGGAAGTCTCACCTCAGCCATCTTTCCCGACAGGACTCCTGCCGGTTCTGTGAATAGACGGTTGACTCCCGGATGGGAACGTTCTTGAGTCCCGTAAACCTGTTCTGCTTCGCGCTCAAGATTGCGGCAAAATTTCTCTTTGACAGTCAACCGTGCGGAAAATCCCCCAATTCCTTGCAACCGGACCACCGATCCTGGTTCTAGTGTTCGGTAAATGTCATGAGGCACAGGCAAAGTGATAGGTAGCGGCCACAGATCTCCTGACGCGAGACGCATTGACTCGATGACTCCCTCATAATCTTTTTGGGTCATGAAGTGAGTCAACGGGGCATAAACACCCTGATGCAGGCATGCCGCGTCCCATGTTCGAATATCATCAAGCCATACCACTTGCGCAAATTCCCGATCTTCTACTGATGGATACCGCATTCGGATTTATCCCACCCTTCCCAGCGTCCTGCGCGAATAGACTCCCCCGGTTTTACGGGACGTGTGCAGGGATAACAGCCAAAACTCGGATAGCCTTGAGTATGAAGAGGATTAACGGGAATGTTGTGGGTTTCGGCATAATTCTCTAGCTCATCACTCAGCCAAAACGCCAAAGGGTTAAGCTTATATAACTCATGCTGTTTGTCCCATTCAATGATCTGGGCACGAGCCCTACTCGGACTTTGTTCCCGGCGAATACCTGTAATCCAGCCGTCATAACCTTCTAGGGCGGCGAACAAGGGTTCTACCTTGCGCAGATAACAGCACCGATGGGGATCTTCTTGCCACAAATCTTTGCCATAGCGTTTGGCCTGATTCTCAAGAGAAAGAGTCGGCTGAATATGGCGTAAATTTACTTGATACCGGGCGGTAATCTCATCTTTGAAGGCATATGTTTCGGGGAACAAAAGATTTGTGTCCAACCAGAATGCATCCACCGGGGAACAGATCTGATTCAATTCGTGCAAAATAACGGTATCCTCTCGTGAAAAACTCATTGCCAGAGTCCATTTGAGACCCATGCCGGTAATCTCCCGCAATATGTCCTGCGGATGGGACTTTTCCCATTTCATTGCCAGTGTCTCGATATCAAGCATGATTTAACCTCCTTCGTGATTTTCATGGGCTCGAGGGGGTTTTCCTATCTCACAACGAGCACACCAGTCCCCAAATGATTCAGTCTTCAGCCGAGTTTCATGATATTGACAAAAAAGTGGGAGCAAAACCGTTTTCAAGTCTTCAATCGAAACCCGTTCGGCCGCCAATCGCGCCAGACGGGTGCCTTGTGCACTGCCGCCAACGTAAACATGGTAACGTCCGGGACTGGCCCCGACCAATCCTATTTCGGCAAGAAAGGGTCTCGCGCAATTATTGGGGCAGCCGGTCATACGGATACGCAAGTCTAACGGCTCCAATCCGGCCTCCGTCCACCAGCTCTCAATCTGCCCGATAACCTGATCCACGACTCGTTCAGCTTCGGTTAGGGCCAGAGTACAGGTAGGAAGGGCAGGGCAGGCCAAGGCATAACGTCGAAAAGGGGATAAGTCTCGTGGAGAATTCACACCATATGACGCCAATATTCTCACAGCTTCTGTCTTCGCCCCGGGGTCGAGATCGGTAAGCAGAATGTTTTGCTGAGGGGTAATGTGAATTTTGGGGCGCAAGGATTTCACTACGTCACGCAGGGCTAATGCCCAAGGGACTTCAGAGGTGTTGTGTATACGGCCCCAGGGCAGTTTTACTCCTAAGACCGACGAATCTTCGTCGTTGACCAAATGATCAGTCGCCGATTCCCATCCTAACTCCATAGGAGCATCAAAAGGGGCTTCCATTCGCGTTTCGACCAGTTGGCGAAAGCGCTCTAAACCCCAGCTTTCCACCAAATATTTCATCCGGGCGATTCGCCTGTCATCCCTGTTGCCAAAATCTCTTTGGATGCCAATCACCGCTTCCACCGCTTGGATCAACAAATGTGTGGGAATCTGTCCCAAAGGCTGGGCCAATAGGGCATGGGTTCGGACGACGCCGTGGGATTGGGCAAGGCCTCCCCCTACCAAGACGGTCCAGGATTCCAAGGAGGGATGATAGACCAGCCCCAGGTCGTGACTATAAATGTCCACACAGTTATCGCCCGCAACAGTCATACCAATCTTGAACTTGCGCGGCAGATATCGGTCACCGTAAAGTGGTTCTTCCTCGACGATATCGAAGACCTTTTCCCGGGCGACAAACAACTCCAAGTAAGAATGACTGAGAGGTTTCAGTCGCTGGGACAACCCCAGGGCGATCTCACGCAATGTATCTCTGACCCCTCCATGATCCGGCAAAGGGCATGCCACCAAATTACGTACCACATCTCCGCATCCGGACAGGCTGGTGAGATCCGACTTTATCAGCCGGGTTACCAAAGATGCGAGGTGATTCTTGCTCACCCCATGAATTTGCACGGACTGTCGCGTTGTCAGCCGCAACTGAGCTTGAGCCAGGTCTTCGCTCATATCAGCGAGTGTGAGGTATTGTTCACTACTCATCACCCCGCCTGGGGTAGCCACGCGGATCATGAACGTGTAAGGCGTCTCATGTCCTACTTTTTTCTTTATATCACGGTCTTGTTGTTGGTACATGCCAAAAAATTTTAGCAACTGTCGACTGTCTTCTGAAACTCCCGAGTCTCTGTCGAGAAATACCTCTTCATAAAGACGACCGCGCAAGTGCCGACTGTCTTGCTTTATCATTTCGATGGAGCGCATAGACATTCTCCTTCGCTTCAAGATGTGCAAGGCACCTTCCCCAGCATCTTATGCTAAATATACTAGAAAGACAATAGGGTATTTAATATATCTTGCTGAGAGTTTCGTGCCGGGCCCATATTTTCGTATCTATGTCTTCTCTTTTTCCTGTAAATGAGATGGGGATAATGAACCCTTTTGTCCCAAAGCCGATCTTGAGGCCATGAGATGAGCGGTTGCAGAAATATCTACCGTTCACGTGAATCGATTCTTTATGTCATGGTGATATCAGCCTTATGCAGGGACGTGAGAATAGACAGCACCACGAAATCTTTATGCACGAAGAGGATCACAACGAGCCAAGGATCTTTTGGATCAATTTTGAGGTTCCATCGGAAGCAACGAAAGAAGACATCTGTTCGAACAAAAGAGTTTGAAGTTCAAGAACCAAGGCCCGGGACCGAGGAAGGACGGACCATCGGTTCTTTGGATAAGGAACTGAATGGTCCTTATGGTGCCAACGGGTTTCATGTACGCTGTGCTTGACTGGAAAGGAAAAATTGAAGTGTGATAAACAAAGCGAAAGGCTGGGGACGTGACAGACGCATCTTATGTCTCCTTATATTAGAGGGTTTCTTAAGAGAACAAGAGACAACGGCTCCTGGATCATTTAAGCCGAATCCCAAAGAGAGGGAATGATCATGCCAAACGAACAAAATTCGCCTACTCCGGTATCCCGCCGCGGATTTCTTGCTGGGGCTACATTGTTGGGGGGAGGTGTGGTGGTGTCAGGCTGGGGTTTGTCTCCTTGGATCGGGGATGTGTTTCATCGGCGCGGAACTTTTGTCTATCCGGACCGTCCTCCGACATGGCCCGGCGTTGACACCGTCTATAGTGTCTGCAAACAGTGTCACAGCGACTGCGGCATCGAGGCGCATGTCTTTGGAGGTGTTTTGGAAAAGTTGGACGGGAGTCCCTATCATCCCAATGCCACCGAGCCGCAAGCGCCGTATTCCACGGATCCGGCAGTCGCCACCGTGTGGCCCGTCCCCCATTCCTTATGTCCCCGCGGTCAAGCCGGCCGGCAAACCGTATACGATCCGTATCGCATCACGGTTCCCTTGAAACGTACGGGGCCCCGCGGATCGGGTCAGTGGCAGGCTATTTCGTGGTCTCAGTTGATTGAGGAAGTGAGCGACGGAGGCTATCTTTTCAGCCACGTGAAAGGGGAGGAAAAGCGGCACGTCTTAGGATTCCGGGAATTGTGGGATGGAGGTCAAGCTCGTTTTCGTTCCATTGTGCCTGACAATCCCGACTTTGGTCCCCAAACCAATGGCTTGGTTATTTACTGGGGGAGGGCAGAAGCCGGGCAAGCCGACTTTCTAACCCGGTTTGGACACGCTTTTGGAACCATTAACGTCTTTCCTCATGTGGGTATTTGCGATTTGAACCACCATGTGGCCACGCAGCAATCCTTAAATGGCATCGGCGGAGTGGCCATGCTCAAACCCGACATTCCCAATGCGGAGTATATTTTGTGGTTTGGTGAAAATGTGACCGAAGCGAATTTTCCGATGCAGACACTCGGCCGAAAACTGGTGGAAGCGACCACGGACAATCATCTCAAATACGTCATGATCGATGTGCGCACGGGAAACGGAAACTTGCATGCGGACCGGTGGGTGCCCATTGCCCCGGGAGGGGATGGAGCCTTGGCGATGGGGATGATCCGGTGGATTATTGATCAAGACCGGTACAATGGCCAGTACTTATCCTATCCCAATGCCGGGTCCGCTCAATCCGCCGGCGAGCCGAATTTTTCCAATGCAACCTGGCTCGTGATTACCGATCCCAAGCATTCTGGCGACGGGGGATTTTTGACCGCGGCAGAGGCCGGACTGGTTCCGAGTTCTGCGGAAAACGCCCAGGAACCTGTGGTTGTCGACCAGGCAAGCGGTCGGGTGATGAGTGCCTCTCAGTCAACCTCGGCGAGGTTGTGGCCTCAGCAACACAAAACTCAAGCGATGAGCGTCAACGGCATTGTGTGTCAGACAGCAATGCAACGCCTTTATATCGAGGCTTCCGGAAACACGGTGGCCGAGTATGCTCGGTTAGCCGGTGTGTCGAGTGCAGTTATTGCGTCTTTGGCTCAAGAATTTACCAGCCACGGGCGGAAGGCCGCGGCCGATTTTTACCGAGGTGTCTCGCAGCACTCGAATGGCGTATTAGCCGGCAGAGCCATCATGGTGTTGAATTTTCTGTTAGGCAATGTGGATTGGGTAGGCGGGTATATTATGGGAGGAGGAGCCGGGGATTTCCTCGGGAAAACGCCGGGAGCGCCTTATCCTTTGGACAGCTGGCCCAACCAGCCGGCTCATGTGCCTTCCGGTGTCACCATTTCCCGAGAAGGGGCTTTCTATGAAAAATCTCTGGCCTATCACAGAGCGGAAAAAGAGGGGCACAGTCCTTTTCCGGCGCCACGTCCCTGGTTTCCTTTTGGCTTTGGGATCTGGCCCGAAATATTCGCGGGGATCTATCAGCAATATCCCTACGGTGCCCAGATCGTTCTCCAGCACATGGCTAATCCCGCCTGGAGTCCGCCGGCGATTGGCGGGGCGGATGATGCGGATCTGTCCTGGATCACTTTGATTCGCGATACCTCCAAAGTGCCTTTATATATTGTCACCGATATTGTCATGGCGGAAAGTTCGGCCTATGCGGACTATATTGTTCCGGACCTGACCTACTTGGAGGGTTGGGGTTTTCCGCCGGGATATCCGACCTATCCGACCAAAGCCCAAGGTGTTCGTCATCCCGTGGTGGCGCCTTTGACGGGGAAGACGCCGTCGGGTTCTCCCATGTGTATGGAACAGTTTGTGATTGACGTGGCGACACGCATCGGGCTGCCGGGATTTGGCGATAGAGCCTTTGTCGGTGGGGGTGCTTTAACGACGCCGGAGGACTATTATCTCAAAATGGTGGCGAATATCGCCTATGATCCCGGTTTCCTGGCCGTAAAGGAACAGGGTGTTCAGTCGGCGGGAGTGGTTTCGAATGGATCGGAGGCGGATCAGGCAAAGATCTTTTCTCTTAAACGCAGTCATCCGGGTGCCTTACGTTCTCAAGAGTGGGCCAAGGCCGCCTATGTGTTGGCTAGAGGAGGTCGCTTTGAGGATTATGTTACAGGTTATGTGCCGAATGCCGAGACCCTCAAGCGGCTACAGTCCTTGACAGTGGGACAAATAGTGGAAACCGGGGTAGAAAATTGGGCTCAGGCAGCCCATCAACTTCGCCCCTCATCGATCAAGCAACTCTTTGTCAAGCAAGTCGCTAAAGTGGACACGTTTCCCAAGGGATTGCCGTGGGTCACTCACCGCTATGGTGCTTTGGGACTTCCCTGTCAGATCTATAACGCCGTGGTGGCCACGACACACAATGCCATTACCGGCGTACGATTCTCCGGCACCCCCGGTTATATGCCCCCTCAAACCATGGACGGTCAGATTCTCACAGAACTGGACCCCGTGTCTCAGTTCCCCTTCGTGCTGTCCACGCATAAACAGCCCATTCACTCTAAGTCCCGGACTATCGCGGATCCTTGGCTACTGGAGTTGATGCCGGAAGCCTTCATCGACATGAGTCCTGTGGACGCAGCGAAAATGGGACTCAAAGCCGGTGATCAGGTGCGGGTCATCTCGCACACCCATGCATCCGGCATGGTGGGACGTCTACGTCTGTTACCGGGGATTCGCCCCGGTGTCATTACATTTCCGGCGGCATTTGGGCATTGGCAATATGGCTCCGGTTCATGGACTATAGACGGCCATGTCTTTCACGGCGATTCTACGCGCAATGCACCGGTGCGTCTCAATGCCGTGATGCGGCTCGATCCCAGTCTGGCAGCACCGGACGGATGGACAATTGGTTTGGAAGACGGCATCGGAGGCGGAGCGGTCTATTATGAGACACGGGTCAGGGTCGAAAAAGTGTGAGCCTGTCAACGGGACGGGAAGGGGATGGCACGCCATGAAAGAAGGCATATGGACTCGAGAAGGGGTGGCTGCGGGCTATGATCTGGTGGCGGCAGGTTTTCTACATGGTCCTGTCTATCTAGATTGTGCCAAACAGGCCGAATGGTACGACAGATTCGATCAAAACGCACTGCTTCTCAAAGAAACGTGGCAAACTCTTATGGGAAGTTTGGAAGGGGATCGGGCGAAAGAGGAAGCCGTTCGTGATTTTCACCAATGTCTCGAAGTTCCGGTTCCGGGTCTTTATGTTCCTCCGTATGCGTCTTGCTACCTTGATAGGCCTGCGGTGCTATGGGGGCCCAGCACGCGGCAAGTATTGACTTGGTATGAGCAAGGGGGTCTGGAATGGCAGGCTTTCCGCCATATTGTCGCTCCGGATCATGCGGGGGTGGAATGGGCGTTTTTAGCGGAATTGAATAGTGATCCATCGCCTGAAGTTTTCCCAATTCAGATCTTGATAACCGATCATATTCAGAAATGGTTTCCCTTATTCTTAAGCCATCTGGAAAAAGCGGTTGAAAGTCCTTACTATCCTGCCTTGGCCCGGTGGGGGTTGGCTTGGATCACTGCCAATCACAGGATAGTGGAGACGGACAATGAAATCCTGTCATAAATTGACAGCAAGCCAGACTTTCTCATATCGGTCAAACAGGAGTTGGGGATTTCAACCATCATACGATTGAGTCAATGGGGTTCTTAGGCTCGTCAAAGATCGACACGGCCTTAACATACGGTTTTGGCTCCCACGGTGAGAACGGTTTTGACTGGCATATAATATTCGCCACTATGCTGTTCGATCATGAGAGTATTCAACACTTCTGGGGAGGCGTGTCTCAGGGTCTGACGAATTCGAAACTCGGCTTGCGGTCCCGAATCAGCTATTTCGCACCAGCGCTTGACTGTCACCCCACCGGGAGACTCTCGCCGGTTACAATATTGCGCAATCACTTTCAATCCCGCATGGTGAAAAAATTTTCGCCATTGACAAGTCTGATAACTTCGAACATGAGTCGGATCATGCAGGACCTCCAGTTGGTGATTGAAGGCATCGACCTCTGGGTCTTCTTCACCCTGAAGGTCGATAACCGCTATGTATCCATGGGGCTTGACGATACGCGCCATCTCGTTAATGGCCTTTTGTACATCGCTGAAATGATGTGGGGCTAAACGAGACACAGCCACATCAAACTGATTGCTCTCGAGCGGAATGTTTTCCGCGAATGCTCTGATTAACTCGACTTTGATACCCTTTGCTTTGGCTTGTTTCTGGAATTCCTCAAGCATTACCGGAGCCGGATCCACCCCGACTAGCCGTGTCACATATTTTTCAAACGACAAACCCATATGTCCCGATCCGCAGGCGATGTCACAGATCTCCTTTAGAGAAGACTCGGCTGCAATAAGAATTTGGTGAAGTAGAGCCATCGTAGGGCTGTATTTGTGAACCTCGCTGGTAGCGAAATGATTGGCAATCGTGTTGAATCGCTCACTGGCATCTGGCATAGTCTTTGCACTCCTCGTTTGTCGAATGTATTTTTGTTTGTGGGAACCATTTCTTGACCGAATGACCGAATATGGTTATTCGAAATATGGTCGTGTTTCTTTGGAAAGACTTGCGCCCATTAACCAATCATTGAAATGCTTGCAATTCAAAAAACCGAGAAATGTTCCGTACTGGTATACGGCCAGAAATCATTCCCACAAAATAAGACGAAAGATTCAGTGAGGGTTTCAAATGAAAACCGTTGCCAGTGACGATACGAGTAATGACCGTTCTCATTTATGCTGCTAAGAGTTGGAGGCTAATGGAAAGGTTCCAAGACAGTGGTCCTGATCCGATACATTTCCCCATTCATTATCGGGCAACCGAATAGCGAAATCCTGTTCGAGTAATCTACAAGTTCGGTCGACCATTTTGGTTGGTCGTTTAACGAGTCATATCAATCATATAGTATGCCATAGCTGCGAATAGGTAGGAAGAGAGTACTATGAATAATACACCCTTCAGATGGACAAGAAATGCAAACCTTGGCTGCCAAACCGTCTATTGTTCTCGCTGCGACCTCGGGATGATGAGATTCGCTCGACGAGTAAGATTGAGGAGTGCCGTCTGGTGTCGAACATCTGCACCCGGGCCAAAACTTAGTCGGAAGTTTGGTGTCTTGGAGCCCTCTTTATTACCGATCACAATGCTTGTTTTCAAAAAAACCACTGTCTTCCGTTTCTGCTCTTGTAACTGAATTCCTCTGTATGGCGTTATTCAAGAAGACCGGTCCTAGCACCTTATCGATTTAAGGGGAGATTACAGATGAGACAATACGGTTTAAGCGTTGCGGGAGTGCTGTGCGGCACATTCATGTTAGCAGGGTGTGGAACTGCCGGGTCTCTTGGCACGGCAACGGCCACACAAGGTGCACATACCGGTACCTCTGGTGTCAAGGAACCGGGCAACACGAGCATAACCCAGAGATCGTCCGCTTCATCCGTAGCCACGAGCATACCATCATCCAATTCACCGGCCTCGCCTTCTCGAAATACCGGGAGGATGTCCACGCGAAAGTCTGTTGGGACATCAGTTGTCGTAAGCACACGAACCTTGCCTCGAGGACGGTATACAATCGAGCCGGGTGTTCTGGTCTCCGAATCTCCGGGTATGATCTGGGGCTATACTCCAAGCGGTCCATCTTTTTCGGTTCGCTCGGGGCGTTCTATGTCACTGCCTCTTCCAGCCGACGTAACCGATGTGGCGTTATTTAGTGAGTCAAAGCAAGTCTTGTTGGGTGTTTATCCCATCACAGCGGATGATGTTTTGAAGTTGATCTCACATAAGGATCAATGGATAATAACAGGGACATTGCCGCCGGGACGTTACCGGATTGTCTATGGTACGCTGGAGCGAAATCCGAATACCACAGCGCTGCAGTGGGGATGGGCCCGGCTTGGAAGTTCGCAAATCGTTACGGCATCTCAAGGAACATTTGAAATCTCCATGAAGGCTCCCTCAGTCCAAGGTGCGTCCAACCCAGGCTTTGCCGTCTTTAATCAAGACACCAATGCCTTAATTGGTTTTCTGTCTCCGAGGATGTCTGTTGTGACCACTCCTTTCTCATAACACGATCCAAAGTGTGGGACGTCTTTTGCTGACGGCATGTACCCAATTGATTGGGTAGAGGACGGTCAATGATCAAACATTTCATAAGGGCCTTAGAGCCCCCAAGGGAGAGGGTTTCAAAAGAAACCGCCACCTTTACTGACCATTTTTAGAGACTGGCGAGAACTGTATAATTAGGTTGCGTTTAGCCCTCAAGTTTCCTCTTAGGGATTTGCCGCATTGGAAGTTGGCATCACCTTCGGTTTTCGATTGCCTTCTCCGTCGAAAAGGATCAGGCACAGGCACGGCTAGCTTGGAACTATGTCTGGCAACCTCGTCTTCATTCCCAAGTGCCAAATGCCGCCGCGAGATATGTTCCACTTTATCTGGCGCGTCATTTTGCCCAAAGGCAGACGGCGTTTGTCTTTGACTCCAAAACAGCATACGCTCTAGAGTTCTCACTTGAACCTTGGACGAATACGTTGGGAGACTATAATCAGCTTCGGATTGGGGGTTGAAGTGAACCTTCAAGTCGCAATCTTCGTATTGTGAGTGTTTCAGATGTGCTTGGTCTTCTGTGGTCTTTTGTATTCCGAGTAGCGGCGACTCATGAGACTTCGGTCGAAATTATCTATGTCGCACATCAATTGATATTGACGCGGCGATCATCGTTGTCAGTGAAATACCGTGGGCAGGATTTCTTTACCAACAAGATATCGATCCATCTATCCATCCATTCAAATCACCTATGGTTAATTGACCCGTTAAGCACAAATCGGGCTCTGCGACTTCGACAGTGTAATGAGATAATAGATAAATCTCTTGGGTTAAAACCTTCTGTGAACACCTTTTGTTTTTACCTCTCGGACCAATGGTCTGTCGACAAAAAAGACATTGGCGACTTCCGCCTTCTTGACAGTTTAAACGGTTGGATACATACTTAACGTGTACGTAATATCCCATGACTGCGTGTGAAAACATGAAAGGCAGGACTCAAATGGTAGGCAAAAATGTACCAAACATATTCGTATTTGAGATGCGGTCATGGTCTGTGAGGTCACTTCCCGAATGATTTTATCAATTCGGAGATCACTGCAGCCCATTTGATTGGCTTGGCTGTTATGGGGGATTTGCGTGATTGCCAGGGATATTGGACCTTGTCGCTAATAGTGAAATCAGGAACGTTTTCTTTGGCCTACCCTATTGCAGCCGGGGACGAGAGAGTCTCTATTTTTCTCCATGGCTTCATTGGGGACGATCAAGAACCGAATAACGCGTTACCCGTTCCTTTCAAGGGTTGTTGATTAATACGGGGAGAGCTGGAAAATGGATAGGGAGGCAAATATGCCATGGCATTGAAAATTCTGCTGGCCTCGGACGCGTCGCCCGGGGCACTTCGTGCGGCTGAGTGGCTCGAGCAGCAAGCGCAAGCAATTCCACTACAAGTCATTATCTTAACGGTTGCAATGGCGTCTCTCGGATTAGGGCAGGGTGCCTTTGTCGTGGATCCCAGTGTTCATACACAATTAATTAATACTGTATTAGAGGAGGCCGAAGATGCCGCCCGTCGAACTCAAAAGGCCATGCCGAAGTTAAATCCAACGTGGATAACCCGAACTTCCACCAATATCGTCGAAACGATATTAGGCGTCGCCAATGAGTATGCCGTGGATGTCATTGCAGTGGGGCGCCGGGGACATGGTACATGGAGCAGCACTATTCTGGGAAGTGTTTCCTTGCGACTACTGACCCATTCGTCTCAGCCAATTTGGGTGATTCCACCTTC
Organism: Bacillota bacterium; assembly: GCA_021821465.1. Taxonomy (GTDB): domain Bacteria; phylum Bacillota; class Sulfobacillia; order Sulfobacillales; family Sulfobacillaceae; genus Sulfobacillus. Next base: position 4,639 of record JAKACM010000011.1, on the reverse strand, counting down.
CCGAGAGAATCTTCCATGAGATCTCCCCAGAACCTTCATGCTCAGGCATTTCGACTGTCGCGCAGACAACTTAGCATTATTTTTCTAGGGTTTTTGCTTGCGGCGACAGCGCTCTTTTCACTCACGTTTGTTCTGAGGCCTATGTCGCGAGCCCTTCACTTATCACTAACGCAATCAGCACTCGGTGTGACCCTGTCGTGGGTAGGGGGAGCTTTGGGCGGTCTCGGCTTTGGATGGGTAGCCGATCATTGGGGACGGCGCATTGGCTTATTGACAGCTTTGGGCTTGGCAGCGGTGGCGGGCATTTTGGGAAGTCAAGCGCCCGATGGGGCAATGTTGGGCTTGGCGTGGTTTTTGGTGGGCGGTGGCGTTAATGGTGAAAATGGTGCGAGTTATGCTCTGATAGCCGAAGGGATTGCCCGAGAACGCAGAGGCGTGATTGGAAGTACCATGGCGGGCCTATATTTTGCCGGGGCTTTAGTAGGGGTGGCTATTACGGGGCTTATTCTCACCCACTTTCCTTCGGCTTGGAGAAACGTTTTGTTGCTGGGTGGCATATTGGTGGTTTTGAGCTGGGTTTTGGTATGGTGGCGGATCCCCGAATCAGACGTCTGGCGAGCCAGAACAGTATCCGATGCTCATGCTGTTTCGTTGCCTGCCAATACGATGTTCCGGACGCCCTATCGCCGCGTGACGATTGGTGGTACCCTTCTGGCTATAGGGGGCCTATTATATCTTGTGCCCTTCCTCAGTCTAATTTCCACATATTTGGAAACCATACACCACTGGTCTGTGGGACGTACGACAACTTTGCTAGTGGTTGGCTTTGCCGTGGGGTTTGCAGGCTATGTATTGGACGGTTGGATTGCCGACAGGTGGGGTCGACCGCGAGCGGCTTGGAGCCTCATTAGCCTCGCTTTGTTTGCGACCATCGCGTTTTGGGTGGGAATACCCTTGACACTTACTGTCCCCGCGATTTTTTTCACATCAGGATTCTTTGCCCATTTTGGTGTATGGATGAGCGAGTCCTATCCACCGGCCCTCAAGGCTCGAGGCAACAATTTGACGTTTTTTGCCGGGAGGATCGTTGGTGGAGGTTTAGGACCGATCCTGGTTACCAGTCTTCCGTGGCAGCTTCAAACCAACCTTAGCGTCGTCTTATTCGGAGCGGCGGTAATTAGCGGTTTAGCCGTTTATGTGCTCAAGGACGTCGGAAAACCTCAGGCTGTCAACACTGAAACCGGGATCTAGCACGAGGAAATCCGACTTTTTCGGGGTTGTCCTGTCAGGAAAGCGGCGGAATGATGGAGCATGTAAAATCTTAGAAGATTCATGCGGTGAGAACTTACCTTCAGAAAGTGTCCCATCGGACCCCACCATGGTCAACTAACCTGGGGCTCCCACAGATCCATTGAATCCTATTCTCAGGGGGGCCACAATTCCGCCAAGGGTTAGCATGCACAGAGCCCGGCGAGCGAGAGACTTCGCCCAGTGTGTGCCATGAAAGGCTGATTTTGTTCCGTTCAGATAATTATTTTTTCGTTAACACCGAATCATGACTACAAGATTGCGCGAGCTAGGGGCTTCTTGCCATTGCCGACGCGTGTATACATATTGCGTTTTTTTCGAGCGAAAAGATGAATAGCTATAGCTACCAAAGCGGTGTTTGCTCGGACAGAATCTGAGATTTTTAGTGTAGTCATTCAATCCCTGGGTGAATACGCCACAAACCGATTCGTATGTGATTATCATCCCCGATTCCTAAATACACCTCGTCACCAGACGATATAATCGATTGGAGGAAGAGTGATTGATTCAGTAATTCCTCGTTAAAAGTCCATCCGAATGGGGTAAAAAAAATTCCGCCTTCAAGGTCTGCCGCCGACCAAAATGACCGAAATGTCGACCAATCGGATACCATTTCGTCTCCGTTGCCCTGAACCGATACCCAGCGGGGATGACAAGGGGTGTTTAACGGTTTATTTTCTTCCCGAAATACATCCGTAACCAGTGGGTGGAGTTGGTTATTTTGGTTTAAAGATGTCCAGAGGGCACGGGCATTGGCTGTCGGATTTTGTAGAACCATGCTTCGCGACCCATTTGAGAAACGATATTCTAAAATGCGGTCAAACCACGGAGCAATCTCGGTGATGGCCTGTTCCCAAATTGATTGATGATTCGGCTCAGGGCGCCCAAATAGCTGATGCATTACAGAGGTGGGCGGTCGATAAAGAAATTCCTGAGTGAGAAACCATTGAGCTGACAATGTCATCGTTGCCGGTGATTGCAAAAAGTGCCGATGCAGCGGGGATACCCCGATGTCGTGAGATATTGTCCGCGATGAAGGCGGCCCTTTTGCAAGCGGCTCGTACTTGAACATAGCTGACATAGGACATACGCCTCCCTAATCTATTATGGCGATTGCACCACGAGACTGCTTCAATAATACCAGCATACACGGGGCAGACAAACTCAATGTCGCACGCCGGTATAAGGATTGGATCATTAGCAGTCAAGTGTATCCAGACGGTGGAAGAATTTTTTCGTGGATCACCAAAGAGTTTGAACTTTGAGGTGATATTGATGCTATGCTGCATCTATTGGGTCGAAGTGATGAGGTTGACCGTTTTAGCCACCGCCACGAGCCCATCTTCGAAATTTCGGGGATTCAAAATAAAATATCCGAGTTACTCAAGCCGTAAGACATCATTCGGATCCTGTCAATTCGTCGATCTCATCCTCTCCGTGCTCTTCTTGGGCGAGAGCTGTGAGAATGCCAATACCCAGGATTGCTGCACTGAGGATCAGACCAAATCGCACTCCACCTCCACCATCCGACAACCATCCTCCAAGGAGGGGCCCGACGCTTTGGCCCAACCCGAATGCCACGGTGAGTGCTCCTAATGCGGCTGTCCATTGATGCATAGGGAGGTTGCGCCGTGCCACGGTTGTGACGTTTGTGACCACGGCCAAAAAGGCAGATCCAAATAATAACGCCGATGCCAGGACAACGAAGGGGGTTGTTGACCATAGCGGTAGTAAGACGCCTCCAAGGACCAATCCCATGAGCACTGCAACTCCTCGTCCACCCGGGGCATGCCCCAAAATACGCCCCCAGACAAAGGCGGACGCCATCGCGGCGCTGCCCAAAACCGTCCAAAACCAGATGATTTCCTGTGGATGTGCTCCATGACTCTGAAGAAAGACCACGATAAAAGTCATGTAAACGATATACCCCATTCCATAGAATCCATAGGCTATGAGCACTGCCCATAATCGCCGCCAAGTGAGATCAGAGTGGGATCCGGGGACGGAAGAAGGTGAAGAGGGGATAATGCGACGTATGGCGGGAAGGATCCCAAACATGGTCAATAAACCCAGAATTCCTAGGGTTACCCAGGCCACATGCCATCCAAGGGCAGGAGGAAACGATGTTAAGAGGAAAGGAACGGTCCACGCGGACAATACAATGCCCAGTCCCGCGCCACCAAAATAAAGTCCTAGGAGCAGTGCGGCCCGGTGTGCGGATTCTTTGGCACTGGCATTTGCCACCAGACCACCACCGGTCACAAACGCGACTCCGCCGGCGGCCCCACTGGCAAATCGCCACCAGGCCAAAAGAATACTGTTCCCGGTCAAGCCGCCAGCCAACACACAGAGCGAGGTTCCGAACACGCCTATCACAAAAATACGACCGAGTCCACCCCAACGAGCCAATGGCGCGGCCGTTAATGCACCCAGGAGATAACCCAGAGCGTTTGCTGTATTCATGATCCCCTCTGTTGTTAAAGACCAGCCGAGAGCATGGCCCATCGCAGGTAAAATCAACGCATATGCAAATCGGGCGAACCCTAATGCGACGGCCGGCCCCGCAGCTAATGCAAAGGGAACCCAAGAAGGAATGGGGCTGTGGTCGAATTTTCCCGTCTGTTTCATGTTGCGGGATCCTCCTCGTCGTTGGCATGCAATTCAGTCGATTTCAACTCCGAAGACAGGGTTTGAGAATCGTGCAATAACAGCAGCGCCACCCGCCTTGCGGAGCTCACACTTCTCGCATTGCCGGTGACCAGCACACGAGCATTGACGCCATCTATCAGGAGCAATAATTCATCGGCCAGCTGCCCCGGATTTGTCGCACCTGCCTTCTGAGCAAGCTCGGCCAACAAAGATTGCCACCACTCTTTGTGTTGACGAATCACCTGCCGCGCGGGTTCGTCCCGCGGACTAACCAATTCGGCTGCCGCATTAAGAAACGCACATCCCCGGATTCCTTGTTGGCTAGACCAGTTTTCGAGCCAATCGAATACTGCCAAGAGCCGTTGCTGGGGACCCTGATCCTGACGTTGACTCAAGTAATCGTCCAGTGCCTGACGTCGGGTTTGGTGTTGAAAATTCAAGGCTGCAACCACCAACTCGGATTTTGACCGGTAATGACTATATAAGGTTGGTTTTGAGATTTTGGCCCGCCGAATGACTTTATCGACACCACATGCGGTGATGCCATCTGTATAAAACTGGAGTTTCGCCGTTATAAAAATTCGATAGCGGAAAGTCAGACCCCAAAAGGCTTCCCGAGGGTGTTAAGTGTAAGGTTAGTAAAATATTTCTATTCTTAGCAGGATATTCTGGCCTTTATGGC